>NZ_JBFARL010000147.1:0-21083 GCF_040674655.1 Actinomadura sp. NPDC049753
CAGCCGTCCAGGAGGTCCTCGACCTCGGTGAGGGTCTCGATGTCGAGGTCGTTCGTGGGCTCGTCCAGCAGGAGGACGTTGGGTTCGGCCATCAGGAGGCGCAGCAGTTGCAGGCGGCGGCGCTCACCGCCGGACAGGTCGCCGACGGGCGTCCACTGCCGGTCGCCCGCGAAGCCGAGCCGTTCGAGGAGCTGGCTCGCGGTCCATTCGCGCTTGCCGACGGTGATGCGGCGGCGGATCTCCTCGACCGACTCCAGGACGCGCCGGGCCGGGTCGAGCTCCTCCAGGTTCTGCGACAGGTGCGCGAGCTGGACGGTCTTGCCCTGCACCACCGTGCCGGAGACCGGCCGGACGGAGCCGTCGAGGAGGCGCAGCAGGGTGCTCTTGCCGCTGCCGTTGACGCCGACGAGACCGACCCGGTCGCCAGGGCCGAGCCGCCACGTCATGCGCTGGAACAGGTCGCGGTCGCCGAGGCGGACGCTGACGTCCTCGATGTCGTAGACGGTCTTGCCGAGCCGCGCCGTCGCGAACCGGGTCAGCTCCACCGAGTCGCGCGCCGGCGGCTCGTCGGCGATGAGGGCCTGCGCGGCGTCGACCCGGAACTTGGGCTTGGACGTGCGCGCCTGCGGGCCGCGGCGCAGCCACGCGAGCTCCTTGCGGAGCAGGTTCTGCCGCTTGGCCTCGGTGGCGGCGGCGATCCGGGAGCGCTCCGCCTTGGCGAGGACGTAGGCGGAGTAGCCGCCCTCGTAGCGTTCGACGCGCCCGTCGACGACCTCCCACGTGCGGTCGGTGACCGCGTCCAGGAACCAGCGGTCGTGGGTGACGACGAGCAGCGCGACCTTGCGGTCCCTGAGGTGCCGGGCCAGCCAGTCGATCGCCTCGATGTCGAGGTGGTTGGTGGGCTCGTCCAGCAGGAGCAGGTCGGACTCGGGGACCAGGAGCCGGGCCAGCGCGACGCGGCGGCGCTCCCCGCCGGACATGCCGGCCAGCGGCGCGTCCAGGTCGAGGTCGGCGAGCAGGCCGCCGAGGATCTCGCGGACCCGGACGTCGCCCGCCCACTCGTGCTCGGCGCGGTCGCCGAGCACCACGGACCGGACGGTCGCGGTCTCGGCGAACGCGTCCCGCTGGGTCAGGTAGCCGAGCCGGATCCCGCGCGCGTGGGTGACGCGCCCGTCGTCGGGTTCGGTCTCCCGGGCGAGGACGGACACGAGAGTGCTCTTGCCGCCGCCGTTGCGGCCGACGACGCCGACGCGGTCGCCCTCGTCCAGGCCGAGGGACACGGCGTCGAGCAGCGGCTTGGGCCCGTAGGCCTTGGCGACGTTCTCAAGATTGATCAGATTCACGGCGCCTTCAAGCGTAGGGCCCCGCGCGCACCGCTCGCACGGCGCGCCCCGCTCGGACGGTCAGTTCGGGGGCGGCGGCGCCGAAGGTCCGGGTTGCTCCGGCCCGCCGGGCCGGCCGGGCTCCCCGTACTGACCGGGCTCCCCGTACTGACCGGGCTGGCCCGGCTGCCCGTACTGACCGGGTTGCCCGTACTGGCCCGGCTGGCCGTACTGGTCGGGTTGCCCGTACTGCCCCGGCTGGCCGTACTGCTGCGGCGGGTACGGGGCGCCCGGCGGCCTGTACGCCGTGCTCCCGCCGGACCTCGATGACTTCGCGGCGAGCACCACCACGAGCACCACGACGACGCCGACGACCAGGAGCAGCAGCAGGAGGATCAAGGGGGTCAGCATGCCAAGTCGAGCCATTTCGCTAGGTTCCGACAATCGTGGGAGGCGAACCGATCGATCAGGGCGGCCCGGGTCCCCGGCCGCGCGGCGAGCCTACTGCCCGCCCGCCTCCCCCGGCACCACGGAGCCGGGTGCCACGGGCCCCGGCACGGCGGAGCCCGGGACCCCGGGGCCAGGCGCGGCGGAACCCGGCAGGGAGCCCGTTCCCGCGGCGGCCACCACCTTCTCAGGGGCGTTGCGGCGGAGAGCCCGGTCGCGGCGCACCGCCAGCAGAACAAGCGTCGCCATCACGACGATCGCCACGAGGCTCAGCATCCCGGACAGATACGTCATCGCTCCACCTCGCCGGTCGGGTCAGTCCCGGAGGAACCGGTGTCACGCATAGAAGACGCGCTCTGCAACATCAAGGTTCGCTTGTGTGACGATGGCAGCTACCGGGACAGGGGCGTCCCACCGTCCCGTCAGATGACTGTGGCCCCGGGGACGGGTCCGTGAGCCCGGACGATCTGCTCCGCGACGCCGGCCGAGTCCAGCGCGTCCGCCAGCCCCGCGGCGTCCTCGTCGGTCTCGGCGAGGAACGCGCAGGTGGGACCGGAACCGGAGACGAGCGCGCCGATCGCGCCGAGCTCGCGGCCGGCGTCGAGCGTGCGGCGCAGCGACGGGCGCAGCGACAGCGCGGCGGGCTCCAGATCGTTGGACAGCGCGGCGCCGAGCGCCTTGGCGTCCCCGGTGGCGAGCGCGGTCATCAGCGCCTCGGACACGGTCGGCCAGGCGGCCGCCTCCCCCGCCGCCAGGCGGAGCCGGTCGCACTCGCCGTAGACGGCGGGCGTGGACAGGCCGCCGTCGGCGGTCGCGAACACCCAGTGGAAGGTGCCGCGGGTGAGGGCGGGGGTGAGCCGCTCCCCGCGCCCGACGCCGACGGCCGTGCCGCCGAGGACGGCGAACGGGACGTCGCTGCCGAGGTCGCCGCCGAGCTCCATGAGGTCGTCGCGGCTGAGGGCGGGCTCCTCGCGGTCGTCCCAGAGCCGGGCGCACGCGACGAGCGCGGCGGCGGCGTCGGCGCTGCCGCCCGCCATGCCCCCCGCGACCGGGATCGCCTTGCGGATCGAGAGCCGCACGGCCGTCTCGACGCCGAGTCGCGCCGCGACGAGCCGGGCCGCCCTGGCGGCGAGGTTGTCCTCGCCGGTGGGGACGCCGCCGACCGCGACGCGCGAGTGCGGGGCCGCCCGGACCTCCACCGCCAGCCGCTCGGCGGGCTCGGCCGTCACCTCGTCGAACAGGGACACGGCGTGGAACACGTTGACGAGGTCGTGGTAGCCGTCGTCGCGGATCGGCCCGACGCCCAACTGGAGGTTCACCTTGGCGGGGACCCGCACCGTCACTGCGTTCACTCGCGAAACCCTACGGGACCCTCAGCCGCCGCTTGTGACGGGGAGGTTGCGGGGGTTGAAGTACGGGGTCGTGGCGAGTTCGCGCAGCGCCGACATCGCATGCGTGTCGCCGGTCACCGAGTAGGAGCGGCGCCTGTCGCGGGCGTTCTTCGCCTGCTCGTCGGAGTTGAAGTACACGACGGCCTTGACCTGCGGGTCCTGCAGGGTCTTGGCGGCCTCGCGGAGCCATTCGGCGCGGCGCGGGCCGTAGGACTTCGGCACCCCGAACTCGGCGATCATGATGGGCTTGTGGCGCCCCCGGGCCCACTCCGTGAACAGCTTCAGCGCCTCCGACAGGTCGCGGTAGTCGTAGTCGGCGCCGGGCTGGGCGTCGGCGCAGATCCAGTCGACCTGGTCGTCACCGGGGTAGTACGAGCCCGCGTTCGCGCCGCTGAAGCCGCGGGCGGTGGGGCACCACACCCAGGCGACGTTGTCGACGCCCTCCCGCTTGAAGATCGCCCGCAGGTGCTTCCACGCGGCCGTGAAGTCGGCGGCCGAGTGGACGCGCTTCTGCTCGGACGCCTTGTCCATGTCCCGCGACCAGCGCAGGAACACGGGCTTGCCGAGGGCCTTGACGGCGCGGGCGCGCTTGGCGATCAGGTCGTCGTGCTCGCCCTGGACGATCTCTCGGGCGTCACCGCCGTCCCAGGTCAGCAGCAGGTAGCGGTTGCCGTCGGCGACGGACTTCTCCAGCCCGCCCGGGAAGTCGCTCTTCCAGCCGCGGTAGCTCTGCACGATGTCGAGCCGGCGGCCGAGCCGCTGCTCGAAGCCGGCGACGGGCGCCATGCCCGGCTTGCCGGCGTCCTTCCCGGACGGCGACTCCGACGGCGATCCGGAGTCCGACGGCGACTCCGACGGCGACTCCGACGGCGAGCCGGACGGGGACGGCGAGGCGGAGGCGGACGGCAGGCCGCCCTCCGGCGGCACCCACGCCCCGAAGTAGGCCCCTTGGCCCGGCGGGACCGGCGCCACGCCCGCCCGCGCGGTCGTCGTGATCTTGGGTGCCGCGCCGGCGCCGCCCCCGCAGCCCGCCGCGACCGTGGCGATCGTGCCCGCGATCGCGAGCAGTGCCGTCCCCACGATCGGCATCCGGGTCCGCGCCGCCCGCGAACGCGCCTTCACATCGACCTCCGGCTCGTACTGATGCTGTCTCATCCCCCGCGGGGAGCCCTCGCCTCAGGGGTTCGAGAGTGATCACCCCGGCGAGAAGGACCATACTCGGCAATTCGGGCGAAGGCGGCCACGTCCAGCGCTTCGCCCCGGGTCCGCGGCTCGACGCCCGCGGCGCGCAGCGCCTCCTCGGCCGCCGCCGCCGACCCCGCCCATCCCGCGAGGGCCGCGCGCAGCGTCTTGCGGCGCTGCGCGAACGCGGCGTCGACCACGGCGAACACCTCCTCCCGGGACGCCCCGGTCGGCGGCGGGTCGCGGCGGGTGAACGCCACGAGCCCGGAGTCGACGTTCGGCGCGGGCCAGAACACGGCGCGCCCGACGGCCCCGGCCCGCCGCGCCTCCCCGTACCAGGCGAGCTTCACCGACGGCACCCCGTAGATCTTGGAGCCGGGCGCGGCGACCATCCGGTCGGCGACCTCGGCCTGCACCATCACCAGCGCGGACCGCAGCGACGGCAGCGTGGCCAGAAGGTGCAGCACCACGGGCACGGCGACGTTGTAGGGCAGGTTCGCCACGAGGGCGGTCGGCGCGGGCCCCGGCACCTCCGCGATCCTCATCGCGTCGGCGCGCACGACCTCCAGCCGTCCCGCGAGCTCCGGCTCCCGGGCGGCGGCCGTGGCCGGCAGCTCGGCGGCCAGCGCCGGATCGATCTCCACGGCGACGACCCGCCGCACCTGCGGCAGCAGTGCCAGCGTGAGCGACCCCAGCCCGGGCCCCACCTCGATGACGACGTCGCCCGGGTCGAGCTCGGCGGCCCGGACGATCCGCCGGACGGTGTTGGCGTCGATGACGAAGTTCTGCCCGAGCGTCTTCGTCGGCCTGATGCCGAGCCGCCCGGCCAGCTCCCGCACGTCCGCCGGCCCGAGCAGGCCCCTGGTGTCCCCCATGCGTCAAGTCTCTCCTGTCATCGCGCGGGCCCGGTCCCCAGGGCCCCGCGGGCGCCGGTCAGGAGAACAGGAACTTCCCGCAGTTGGGCCACTGGCCCTGCCAGCGGCCGTTCACCCGCTTGTAGAGCAGCTGGGCCCGATAGGTCTGCTCGGCAGAGCTGGCGTCCGACGGCTTCCCCGAGCCGCCGACCGACGCCCACGACGCCAGGGAGAACTGGTAGAGGCCGTAGTACCCGGCCGGGTTCACGGCCTTGGGGTTGTTGTGGGACTCGCAGTTGGCGAGGCCGTGCCAGTTCAGCCGCGTCACCGAGCCGCTGTTCGCCGACTTCGGCCCCACCGCGATGATCTGCGCGACGGGCTTGCGCTTGACCTTCCTCGCGAGGACCTTCACAACCTTGCGGCCCTTGCGCCGGACGTAGGCCACCTTGACGATCGTGATGCCGGGGCGGCCCTTGCGCAGCTCCTTCTCGCTCCACGGCGCGACGGACGAGCTCTTCCTGCGGACCGTCGGGGCGGTCGTCTTCACGACCTTGGTCACCGGGTCCGACAGCAGCCGCATGATCTTGATGACGTCCCCGGCGGGCTTGTCGGCGGCCGGCTCGACCAGGTCGTGCGGGCCGAGCGCGATCTTCGCCTGCTCCAGCACCTGGCCGACGGTCGCGCCGGTCGTCATGGTCTCGGTCTTCTTCGCGTCGACGACGATGACGACCTTGCGCGGCGCGGGGGCGGAGGTGCGCGGCGCGTCCGCGACGACGCCGTTCTTCGGGGACGCCGAGCCGCCGTCCCCGCCGCACGCCGAGGCGAGCAGCGCGGACGCCAGCAGGACGGCGAGGGGCGCGATCGCGCGGGCGGCGCGCTCGCGCGGCACGGATGGGGAAGGCACGGGGAGTTCCTCCAGGGAGCCGGGCTCGGGGGGCGCCCGTCCAACGGCCAGAGATTAGAGGTCCCCGCCCGTCTCCGCCACCGGAACGCCGCCACTCACCCCATTTGCCCGATATGCCTGCCGCGGGACCCGCTCCACCCCGGCCGGCCCCGCGCGGGTCACCAGGGACCGAAGGCGCGCTCCCCGTTCGCGGCGATCGCGGCGCACAGCTCCGCCAGGTCGACGCCCTTGACCTCCGCCATCGCGCGGACGGTGTGCGGGATCAGGTACGAGGCGTTCGGCTTGCCGCGGTGCGGGATCGGCGTCAGGAACGGCGCGTCGGTCTCCACGAGCAGCAGGTCGAGCGGCGCGGCGCGCAGCGCCTCCCGCAGGGGTTCGGCGTTCTTGAACGTGACGTTCCCGGCGAAGCTCATCAGGTAGCCGCGATCGGCACAGACCCGCGCCATGGCGGCATCGCCGGAGTAGCAGTGGAAGACGACCGTGTCGGGCGGGCCCTCCTCCTCCAGGATCGCCAGCACGTCGTCGTGGGCCTCCCGGTCGTGGATGACCAGGGCCTTGCCGGTGCGCTTGGCGATGTCGACGTGGGCGCGGAAGGAGCGGTGCTGGTCCTCCTTCGGCGCCCAGTCGCGGTAGTAGTCCAGGCCCGTCTCGCCGATCGCGCGGACCTTGGGGTGCGCGGCGAGCAGGGCGACGTCGGCCAGGACGGCGTCGCTGACGCCCGTCGTCTCGTTCGGATGGATCGCGACCGCCGCGTACACGTCGTCGAACTCGCCGGCGGCGTCCACCGCGAACCGGGAGGACGGCAGGTCGCAGCCGATCGTGACGATCCGCGCGATGCCCGCCGCCTTCGCCGACCTCAGCTGCTCGTCCACCGGCGTCTCGACGATGTCGAGATGGCAGTGGCTGTCGAAGACGTCGACGGGCAGGCGCTCGGGCAGCGGCGCGTAGGACCGTGAGGCCTGCCCGTCCCCCTCCTGGGTCACGCCTTCTTCTCCAGCCGGGCGAGCTCCTCGTCCACCACGGAGGTCTCCAGCTTCTTGAACAGCGGCACCGGCTTGGCCAGCGGGACGCCCGGCTTGATCGGCACGGACTCCCAGCGCGCCTCGGTCGCGTAGTCGCCGGTGAGGACGCGGTAGTCGGGGCCGCCCTCCTCCGACACCGTCTCCAGCCGCGGCATGCCGCTCCACACGCCCTGCCCGCCGAGCATCTCGTAGACCTTCTGCGAGGAGTTCGGCAGGAACGGCGTCAGGAGCGTCTTGGCGTCGTCGACGACCTGGAGCGCGGTGTGCAGGATCGACTTGACCCGCTCGGGGTCGTCCTTCAGCTTCCAGGGCGCCTGGTCCGACAGGTACTTGTTGGCGTCGCGGACGACGTCCAGAGCCTCGGTGATCGAGTTCTTGAACCGCGACCGCCCCAGCTCGGCGCCCACGGCCCCGAACGCGGCGCGGCTGCGCTCCAGCAGCGCCCGGTCGGCGTCGGTGAGGTCGCCCGCCTCGGGGATCGCGCCGAAGTTCTTCGCCGCCATGGTGACCGAGCGGTTCACGAGGTTGCCCCACGCCGCCACCAGCTCGTCGTTGTTGCGGCGGACGAACTCCGACCACGTGAAGTCGGTGTCCTGGTTCTCGGGGCCCGCGACCGCGACGTAGTAGCGCAGCGCGTCCACGTCGTAGCGCTCCAGGAAGTCCTTCACGTAGATGACCACCTGGCGGGACGAGGAGAACTTGCGCCCCTCCATCGTCAGGAACTCCGACGACACGACCTCCGTCGGGACGTTCAGCGCGCCCAGCGAGCCGGGCGTGCCGCCCTTGTCACCCTGGCCGCTGTAGCCGAGGAGCATCGCCGGCCAGATCTCGGCGTGGAAGACGATGTTGTCCTTGCCCATGAAGTAGTAGGACAGGGCCTCCGGGTCCTGCCACCAGGCGCGCCACGCCTCGGGGTCACCGGAGCGCCGCGCCCACTCCACCGACGCGGAGAAGTAGCCGACGACGGCGTCGAACCACACGTACAGCTTCTTGGCCGGGTTGTCGCGCCAGCCGTCCAGCGGGATCGGCACGCCCCAGTCGAGGTCGCGGCTGATCGCCCGCGGCTGCATGTCGTCGAGCAGGTTCAGCGCGAACTTCAGCACGTTCGGCCGCCACTGCGCTTCACCCCCCTGGCCGCGCCCCGCCGCTCCCCCGCCCTGCTTGCTCCGCAGGTACCGGCCGAGGACCTCGGTGAACGCGGGCAGGTCGAGCATGAAGTGCTCGGTCTCGACGAACTTCGGCGTCTCGCCGTTGATCCGCGACACCGGGTTGATCAGGTCGATCGGGTCGAGCTGGTTGCCGCAGTTGTCGCACTGGTCGCCGCGCGCCCCGTCGTACCCGCAGATGGGGCAGGTGCCCTCGATGTAGCGGTCCGGGAGCGTCCGGCCGGTGGACGGCGAGATCGCGCCCATCGTCTTGGTCGGGAAGATGTAGCCGTTGTCGTACAGGCCCTTGAAGATCTCCTGGACGACCGCGTAGTGGTTCAGCGTCGTGGTGCGCGTGAACAGGTCGTAGGACATCCCGAGGCCGTACAGGTCCTCGGCGATCACGGAGCTGTAGCGGTCGGCCAGCTCGCGGGCCGTCACGCCCTCCTTGTCGGCCTGCACCTGGATCGGCGTGCCGTGCTCGTCGGTGCCGCTGACCATCAGGACCTTGTTGCCCGCCATCCGCTGGTAGCGGCTGAACATGTCGGCGGGCAGCGCGAAACCGGAGACGTGCCCGATGTGACGGGGCCCGTTGGCGTACGGCCATGCGGGCGCGGTCAAGATATGACGGCTTGACGAGGACATGGAATCAAGGGTAGTCGCGTCACGGGGGCCGCGGCACGCGAGTAACCTGGCTCGGCGTCACAGCACGGACCAGCGGAGGCGGGAACTCAAGGCATGGCCCAGACCACGTCCGACCAGGCGGCCGCCCGGGAAGCCGACGACGCGGGGCCGGACGCGCCGCCCGCCCGCACCGGCCCGCTGAGCCGGGTGCGGCGGATCCGGCGGGTGGTGTGGCTGTCGCTGCTGGTCGCGGCGTCCGCCGTGCTCGCCCAGTGGGTGACCATGACCCCGCCGCTGTACTTCGACCCGTACTACGTGTGGCTCGCCGCTCGCGACTGGCCGCACATCCCGCTCGCCCAGTGGCCGTTCGACGAGGTCCCGCACCAGGTCACCCGGATCGGACTGGTGCTCCCGGCCCGGCTGGTCCAGGAGGTCCTCGGGGACGGCCAGGCCGCCTACTTCACCGTCGCCGCCCTCGGCGGGGCCGCCTTCTTCGTCGGGACGTACCTGGTCGTCCGGTCCCTGTTCGGGGACGTGGCGGGCCTGGCGTCCGCGGCGGTCATGCTGGTCCACCCGTTCTTCACCATGACCAACCCGTTCGGCCACGAGATCACCTGGTCGACCGGGGTGATGCTGCCGGACATGCCGGGCGCGGGGCTGTTCACCCTCGGGATGGCGGGCCTCGTCGTCGCGAGCCGCAGGTCCGGCCGGGCCCAGACGCGGATGCTGCTCGCCGCCGGGGTGCTCCTCGGCGCGTCGTTCCTCGTCCGGGAGTTCCTGGCCTTCCTCTTCCTCGCCATCCCCGCCTACCTGGCGCTGCTGCGCATCCCGTGGCGCCGCAACGTCACGGTCGGCGCGCCGATGCTGGCGATCCTGCTGCTCAACTTCCTCCACAACCAGCTGGTGTGGGGCAGCCCGCTCGCCGGGCTCATGTCGGCGGCCGAGCACGGCGGCCAGTCCCGCGACTACGTCACCCGCTCGCTCGCCGCGCGGTCGTTCCTGCGCGCGATGCACGACTGGAACCCGCTCGGGCTCGTCTTCACCGCGGCGCTGGTCCTCACCATCGTCGGCTGGGCCCTCACCCGCGACCGGCGGCTCGCGCTGGTCCTGGTGTGGTTCTTCACGCTGGCCGTGCCGCTGACGTTGTTCTCCGGCGTCCTCGACCCGAACGACATCTCGCTGCGCGCCTGGCTCCAGCGGTACTGGTTCGCGGTGCTGCCCGCGCTGCTCGCCGGGGGTTCCGGATCGCTGATCCTGATGTTCCGGATGCTGCCGCCCGGCCTGGTGTCGCGGCTGCGGCTGCGGACGGTCGCGGCCCCGGTCCTGGCGGTCGCGCTGGGGGCGACGTACGCGGTGGCGGCCGTCCGCACCGTCCCCGAACTGCCGCGCGACAAGGCGTGGAACGAGCTGCGCGGGTACCTCGGCAGCCACCGCGACATCACGCTGATCTGCGCCGACCGGCGGCTCGCGCAGACCCTCACCTTCTACACCCGCGACATGTGGGGGCGCCCGGTCTGGCGCGGCGAGATCCGCGACTTCCCGCACTACATGCCGGTCCCGCGCAACGCGACGGAGGGGCCGATGCTCTACACGCGCTGGCGCGGCATGGAGTCGCAGATCGGCGGCGGCTGGCGCCCCGACCCCGCCCAGGGCTGGACGCTCATGTGGCGCTCGTCGGACGGGGTGCTGCAGCTCTGGAATCCGCCCGCGCAGGCCGCCGCCGGAAGCTAGCGGGCCCAGGCGACCCAGTCGCCCTCGACGGTGCGGCGGCTGGCGACGACGTGCCAGCCGGGCGGAGCGCCCTTCGGCCAGGACGCGGTGGGAGGAGCGTTCTTCGGCCAGGCCAGGACGACCATGTCGGCGTCCTGCGGCGGCGCGGTCCAGCGGGCGTCGAACACGCTGCCGTCGCTCCACCAGGCCCAGTAGTACTGGGAGAGCCGGATCGTCCACCAGATGTTCCAGTCGACGGCGATGGACCGCTGCTTCGTCAGGTCCACCGTGCCCCGCAGGTCGGTGTAGGCCGTCTCGGCGCGCACCAGCGGCTGCGCGATGCGTTCGGTCGCGGTGACGCACATGGTCAGCGCCACGGCGGCCAGCAGGCCCGCCAGCAGCAGCCGGCCGGTCGAGCGGTGCGGGCGCAGCAGGACGGCCGCCGTCGACAGGACGAGCAGAAGCAACCCGGCGGACGTGGCCCGCCAGAGGTCGAACGCCGTCCAGTCCCAGGTCAGGAGCGATGTCTCAGGGAAGTCGTAGGCCGTGTAGGTGTACCGGGTGAGCAGGTCGCCCGCGTACCACTGGACGACGCAGGCGGCGACGACCGTCAGCACGGCCGCCGCGCCCGCCGCCCACAGCAGCGTCCGCCGCGAGGCGCGCATCAGGACCGCGACGCCCACCGCGAACAGCGCCGGCGTGACGCTGGCCAGGTAGCGGCCGTACACGTAGTTGCCGATGCGGTACTCGACGGGCAGGGCCGCCGACGTGGCGAAGGCGATGCCCGCGACGAGCGCGATGACCGCGATCGCCAGCGCCCGGACCGGCCCCGGGGTGGTGCGGCGCACCGCGAGGAACGCGACGGCGAGGAGCCCGAGCGCCGCCACGCCGCCGGTCGCGACGGACTGGTACCAGACCTGGCCGGTGCCGAGCGAGAGCATCCAGCCCCACCCGTCCAGCGTGGTGAGGCGCTTCACGACGTTGCCGCCGAGATCGTTGTCGCCCTGCGGGTACATGTGCGGCAGCAGCGACCGGTTCAGCAGCATCCCCGCGGCCGTCGCGGCGGCGAGGGCGAGCGTGGCGGCGGACACGGCGCGCCAGGACCGCCACCGGAACACCAGGGCGGCGCCGAGCAGCGCGGCGTGCACGAGCAGCAGGATCGCGCCGCGGGTGTGGCAGGCGTAGGCGTAGGCGACCAGCAGCGACGCGCCCGTCCCGGCCGCCGTCAGCCGGAGGGACGGGCGGCGCCCGTCCGGGGGCGGGGCGGTCAGCCAGGTGTGCGCCAGAAGCAGCCAGCCGGCCACGAGCACCGGCAGGATCGCGTCCGTCAGCACGAACCCGGAGTAGAACAGCACGCACGGCAGCAGCGCCGTGACGTGCCCGAAAACGTAGGACCAGCGCCGCCGCACCGCCAGCCGGCGCAGCAGCAGGTAGGCCAGCGGCAGCATCGCCGCGCTGACCAGCGCGTTGATCGCCAGGGCGGCCCGGTAGACCGCGACCGGGCCGTCGCCGATCCAGAAGGCGGGCGTCAGCAGCAGCGGGTAGCCGCCGCGGTACACCGTCCCGAACGACATGTCGGCGTCGGGCCCGCCGGTCAGGACGCGGGCGGCGAACAGGTACCCCGACTCGTCCGGCGTCGCCACCGGAAGCGTCTGCCCCGATGCGAGCCACAGCCGCACGGCGACCTGCGCGAGCCAGCCGAGCGCGAACAGCCAGGCCCAGCGGCGGCGGTCCGCGCGCGGCGGGGCGGCGGCCGGATCCGCCGGGAAGGCCGGCGGCCGCGCGGCGGCGTCTCCGGGCGGTGCGTCCGGGCCCCCGGGCGGTGCGTCCGGGCGCGCGGCGTCCTGCGGCGTGCGCGTGCTCACCGGCGGGCGGCGCGCCGGGCGCGGACTGCCGGGGAATGAAGCTCCATCGACGGTCAAGCCTGTCATAGTGCGGGCGCGGCGCCCGGGCCCGGCCCGGAGACGCTCAGCGAGCGTCCTCGTCGCCGTCCTCGGACGCGGTCGCGCCCGCCTTGCCCGCGGTGACCTTCTCCGGCTCCTCCTCCGTCGCGCCCTTCTCGTTCTTCTCGGCCTTCGCCGCCTTCTCTGCCTTCTCTGCCTTCGCCGCCTTCTCGGCCTCGGCGACCTTCTGCACGGCGGCGTCGACGACGCCCGCGGCCTCCTCGGCCGGGTCCGTGAGCGGCGGGTGCTGGCGGCGCCGGATGCCGAGGATGCTGACGAACAGCGAGGCGAAGATGGCCTGGAAGCTCATCACCAGCGCGGTCGCGGCGGGGACGACGATGCGCAGCGAGTGCCGCGGGTCCAGCTCGCCGAAGCTGTTCACCCGCCAGTGCAGCAGGGACGCGACGAGGCCGCCGAGACCGGCGACGGCGAGCAGCCCGCCGAGCAGCAGACCGCGCTCCAGGCTCCACCAGTCGATGAGCCTCTGCACGCGGCGGTCGTGCGGCAGGAATCCCTCCTGCATCGCATAGACCTTCGTCAGCAGCGCGAACAGCACCGCCTGGAAGCCGATCACCAGCGCGGCGGAGGCGCCGACCAGCGTGTCGACGTCGAAGGCGATGTCTCCGACGGTCACCGGGCCGGTCGACAGCGCGACGCCGGCGACCAGGCCGAGCATCATGAAGACCAGGCCGGGGATGAGGAACAGCCAGCGGGGGCTGTAGAGCATGAGGAAGCGCAGGTGGCGCCAGCCGTCGCGCCAGGTGTTGAGGTGCGGGGCGCGGGTCCGGCCGTCCGGCGACAGCGTGGTCGGCACCTCGCGGATGTCGTAGCCCTGCAGGGTCGCCTTGACGACCATCTCGCTGGCGAACTCCATGCCGCCGGTCTGCAGGCCGAGCCGCAGGATCGCGTCCTTCTCGAAGGCGCGCAGCCCGCAGTGGAAGTCGCCGATCTTGCTGCCGAAGAACAGCCGGCCGACGAAGCTGAGCACCGGGTTGCCGAGGTAGCGGTGCAGCGGCGGCATGGCGCCGTCGGCGATGCCGCCCTTGAACCGGTTGCCCATGACGAGGTCGGCGCCGTCGCGCAGCTCGTCCAGGAACGGGCCGAGGGTGGTGAAGTCGTAGGAGTCGTCGGCGTCGCCCATCGCGACGTACCTGCCGCGCGCGGCCCGGATCCCGCCCATGAGGGCGTTGCCGTAGCCCTTGTCGACCACCGGCACGACGCGGGCGCCCGCGTCGCGGGCCAGCTGCTGGCTGCCGTCGGTGCTGCCGTTGTCGGCGATGACCACCTCGCCGTCGATGCCGCTGTCCTCGAAGAAACCGATGGTCTTGCGGACGCAGGTCTCGACCGTCTCGGCCTCGTTCAGACATGGCATCACTACGGAGAGTTCCACGCGATCTCCTTCATTACCCCTGGTGGCGTCGTTACCCTTGGTGACCCTGTTACACCTGCTGACCGTCTGCGGCGTTTTCCACTAATCTCTGTTGTTCCGCGTGTTGTTCATCGGGACGGCCCGTCGGCGTTCATGATGCCCGCCGAGGGCGGGGCATGATGGCCGCTCTCGTCAAGAGCACCCGTATCGTGTTGCCCACTTGCAACCGGAAAACCCTATCCGGCACCGTCGCGGGCGGCATGTTAGGACGTCAAGCATACGGGCACGGCGGCCCGGAAAGGGTGGGCGGCTGTGACGCGCGCCGCAGGACGCAGTGCCGTGGACGAACGTAGTGCCCTGGACCAACGCAATGCCACCGGACCGGGGGCCGGACATCGAAGGGAAGGTGCGGCCGTGGCGGGGGAAACGCCGCAAGGCACCGCGCTCGACGGGTCGGCGCAGGGCGGGACGGCCCTCGCGACGACGGCCGGGTCCGCCGCGGCGCCGGCCGCACCGGACGCTCCGGCCGGCGCGCCGGGGAACGCGAAGACCGCTCCGGACTCGGCCAAATCTTCGTCAGAGGCCGGCAACGTCGCACCCGATTCCGGCACAGAAGGTCCGGAATCCGACATAACGGCCATCGCTCCCGGTGAGACCATTAAGGACGTGCCCGAAACGGGCACAGAGGTCCGTTCGGAATCGGGGGACGCGCCGGACGACGCGCCCGGAGACAGTGCGGAGGCGGGTCGCGGACGCGGCCGCGGGCTGTGGACGCTGGCGCGCCGAAACCCGGTCTTCAGTGTGATCATTGCCATAGCGGCGCTTCTCCGCCTGGTGGCGATGCTCGGCTACCAGCCGGTGATGTTCTTCAACGACAGCTTCGACTACCTGAACGTCGCGATGGACCCGTACCCGCACCCGCTGCGGCCCGACGGGTACTCGTTCCTGCTGCTCGTCCTCAAGCCGTTCCACAGCTTCGCGCTGGTCGCCGGGCTCCAGCACCTCATGGGCCTGGCCATGGGCGTGATGATCTACGCGCTGCTGCGGCGCCGGTTCGGGCTGCCCGGCTGGGGCGCCGCGCTGGCGTCCGCGCCGGTCCTGCTGGACGCCTACCAGCTCCAGCTCGAACACCTGGTGCTGTCGGACACGACGTTCACCTTCCTGGTGATGTGCGCGGTCACGCTGCTGCTGTGGCGCGACCAGCCGTCCTGGAAGATCGCCGCGGGGGTCGGGCTGATCGTCGGGATGGCGTGGCTGACCCGCTCGGTCGGGATGCCGGTGCTCCTCGGCGTGCTGGTGTACATGCTGATCCGCCGCAGCGGCTGGCGGCTCATGGCCGTCACGCTGGCCGCCTGCCTGCTGCCGGTGCTCGGCTACATGAGCTGGTACAAGGCGGAGAGCGACAAGTTCGCGATCACCGAGAGCAACGGGATCTTCCTGTACGCCCGGGTCTACAAGTTCGCCGACTGCCACCGGATGAAGGACCTGCCGGTCAGCGAGTACCCGCTGTGCACCGAGCCCGCGAACCGGCTGCCGAACTCGCAGGACGGCATCTGGAACGCCCGCTCCCCGCTCAACCGCTACACCGGCACGCGGTTCAGCCCCGAGAACAACAAGCTCGGCAACGACTTCGCCAAGCGGGCCATCGTCGCCCAGCCGCTCGACTACTCGCGGGTCGTCGCGCACGACTTCTTCCGCGTCTTCCAGTGGAAGCGCACGGTGTTCCCCGACCCGGCGACGTACTCGCAGTACGAGTTCGAGAAGAAGAGCAGGCCCCTGCCCGACTGGCACATGCCCGGCGGTGGGACGGCCGCCCAGGACGCGCGCGGCTACGAGCACGGCAACGCCCGCACGCAGGTCGTCGAGCCGTTCGCCGGGGCCGCCCGCGGCTACCAGGACGTCTTCTACCTGCGCGGCACCATGGTCGGCGCCATCCTTCTCCTCGGCCTGGCCGGGCTGATCCCGCTGTGGCGCCGGTTCGGCGGCGAGGCGCTGCTGCCGTGGACGCTCGCCACGGGGCTGCTGCTCGCGCCCGCGGCCACCGCCGAGTTCGACTACCGGTACGTGCTGCCCGCCGTCCCGCTGGCGGCGCTCGCCGCCGGGCTGGCGTTCAGGCCCGAGGCCCGCGCGACGGCGGCCGGCTGGACGCGCCGCCTCACCGGCCGCGGCAGGAGCGGGGCGACCCCGCCGACGCCGACGGCCGAGCCGGTGGCGCAGGAGTCCGCAGGGGCCACCCGCGTCACCGCCTGACCGCGTCCCCGCCTGACCGCGTCCCCGCCTGACCGCCGCGCGCGCTACCAGGCGTGCATGCGGCGGAGGTGGAAGACCATCGCCACGTCGCTGCCGCTGCGGGCGAGCGGCACCTCGTCCTGCCTGCCGTCGGTCGCCGACAGCGCCTTGACGTTCTGGCCGCCGCAGGTCGGGCAGCACCGGTCCATCCAGGGCGTCGTGCAGGGCTGGCCGTGGCGCTCGTAGATGACGGCCTGGTTACCGTGCCCGTCACCGGAGTGCCGGACCTGGAACTCCTCGTTCCAGGACCCCTCGCAACCCAGGCACTCGAAGACCCACACTTCGTGGTGCGCCCATGCCTCGTGCATGGCGCTCACCCCCTCACAGACCGTCTTCCGCGCGTCGCTTCGGCGCCCCTGGTCTGCTTCACTCGGATGCCCCGGCCGGAGGCCGCCGGAGCAGTTATGCCCCGGAGACACCCCTTTGGACCGCTCTGAGGGGGGTGACTATTTTCTGGCCTTGACAACCGCGTCGTAAACGAGGCGCTTCTGGGCGCCGTTCTCCCGGGCGACCTCGGCGATGGCCTGCTTGCGCGGCGTCCCGGCCGCCTCCCGCGCGGCGACCGCCGCCGCCAGCTCCGCCGGGTCCGTCAGCCCCCGCGGCTCGGGCGCGCCGCCGACCACCACCGTGATCTCGCCGAGGACGCCGTCCCGCGCCCACGCGGCGAGTTCGCCGAGCGTCCCCCGGCGGACCTCCTCGTAGGTCTTGGTCAGCTCGCGGCACACCGCGGCGGGACGGTCCGCGCCGAACGCCTCCGCCATCGCCGCGAGGGTGACGGGCAGCCGGCGCGGCGACTCGAAGAACACCATCGTGCGGGGCTCGCCCGCGAGCGACTCCAGCCGGCGGGCCCGCTCCCCCGGCTTGCGCGGCGGGAACCCCTCGAAGCAGAACCGGTCGGTCGGCAGCCCCGACACCGCCAGCGCGGTCGTGACGGCGGACGGCCCGGGCAGCACCGTGACCGGGACGCCCTCCGCGACGGCGGCGCGCACCAGCCTGTAGCCGGGGTCCGACACGCCCGGCATCCCGGCGTCGGTGATCACCAGCACGTCCCGCCCGGCGAGCAGGTCCTCCACGAGCCCCGCGGCCCGCTCCCGCTCGTTCAGGTCGTTGTAGGACACGACGCGGCCGACCGGCTCGACGCCGAGGTCGCCCGCCAGCCGCCGCAGCCGCCGCGTGTCCTCGGCCGCGATGACCGGCGCCTCCGCGAGCGCGGCCCGCAACCGGGCCGAGGCGTCCTCGGGCCTGCCGATCGGCGCCGCCGCGAGCCGCAGCGTCCCCGTCCCCGCCTCCATCACGGCCCCCATCCCGCTCGTCCCGTCACGCGGATCATTGTCCCAGGGAAGGCGCCAAGGTCCTGAAGGAGGAGGGAAGTGCAAATAAACTCGCAGGATGTCGACGACGGATCTGGCTCCGGTCCCGGCCATGGCCTCCCGGCGCAGGCCCCCTGCGCTGCGGGAATGGCTCGCGCCGGCGATCCCCGGCAGCCCGCTGCTGTCCTGGCTGGGCCCGCTGCTGGTGACCGCGCTCGCCGCGTACCTGCGGTTCGACCGCCTGGCGACGCCGAAGGCGGTGGTGTTCGACGAGACCTACTACGCCAAGGACGCGCTCGCCCTGCTGAGGTTCGGCTGGGAGCACAACACCGTCGAGGGCGCCGACAAGATGCTCATCGCGGACCCGGACGCCCATATCTGGGGCAGCGGGCCCGCGTTCGTCGCGCATCCGCCGTTCGGCAAGTGGATGATCGCGATCGGCGAGTGGATGTTCGGCGCGACACCGTTCGGATGGCGGTTCATGCCCGCCCTGATCGGGACGCTGTCGGTGCTGATCCTGTGCCGCCTCGCCCGCCGGATGACCGGCTCGACGCTGCTCGGCTGCGCCGCCGGGCTGCTGCTGGCGCTGGACGGCCTGGCGTTCGTGACCAGCCGCGCCGCGCTGCTGGACGTCTTCGTGATGTTCTGGGTCCTGGCCGGGTTCGCCTGCCTGGTGAACGACCGGGACCGCTCCCGCCGCGTGCTCGCCGAGCGGATCGAGCAGGGCCGGACCTCGGTGTACGGGCCGTTCCTCGCGCACGGCTGGCGCTGGGGGGCGGGCGTCTGCCTCGGCCTCGCCTGCGCCACCAAGTGGACGGGGGTCTTCTACGTCGCCGCGTTCGGGCTCATGACCGTCCTGTGGGACTACGGCGCCCGCCGCGCCGCCGGGGTCCGGGCCCCGCTGCAGGGGACGATGCTGCTGGAGGCCGTCCCGGCGTTCGTGCAGATCGTCGTGGTGGGGCTGGTCGCGTACCTGGCGACCTGGTGGGGATGGATCTTCAAGCCGGGCGGCTGGGGGCGCGGCGAGGTCTCGGGCAACCCGCTGTGGCGGCCGTTCGAGGCGATGCCCAAGCTGTGGCACTACCACTCGGAGATGCTCGGTTTCCACACGGGTCTGGACGCCAAGCACCCCTACCAGTCGTGGCCCTGGGACTGGCCGATCCTCCGCCGTCCGGTCGCGTTCTTCTACACCGAGCCGAAGGGCGCGTGCGGCGGCGCGACCCGCTGCTCGCGCGAGATCCTCGGGATCGGCACGCCCGCCCTGTGGTGGGGGGCGCTGGTCGCGCTGGTCGTGGTCGCGTTCATCTGGCTGATCCTGCGCGACTGGCGCGCGGGGGCGATCCTGCTCGGCTTCCTCGCGGGCTGGCTGACCTGGTTCCCGTCGGCGTTCGCCGACCGCACGATGTTCCTGTTCTACGCGACGCCGCTCATCCCGTTCATGGTGCTCGCGGTCGTCCTGGTGCTGGGGTACCTGATAGGACCGGCGCCCGCCTCGGCGGCGGGCGCGCACGCGGCGCGCCCCGGCGAGAGCGGCTACGACGCGGGGCCTGCCGCTCCGCCGCGGGCCTCCACCGAAAAGCCTCCCGCGCTGCCGTGGGAGCCGCCCGCCGGACCGTCGCCGGCCCTCGTGCCGTATGACGGACACGCACCGTGTGACGAGCGCGCACCGTATGACGAGCGCGCACCGTATGACGACCACGCGCCGTATGACGACCACGGGGCGTACGGCGAGCACGGGGCGTACGGCGAACACACGCCGTTCGAGGAGCACGGAGCGCACGCGCACGCCCAGACCGCCGGGGCCCGGCGGCTGATCGGCGCCGCCGCGGCGGGCGCCTTCCTGCTGGTGGTGCTGGCCAACTTCGCGTACTTCCATCCGATCCTGTCCGCGCAGACGATCCCCTACGAGGACTGGCAGGCGCGGATGTGGTTCGACCGCTGGGTCTGACGCGCGGCCGGCCGTCACAGCCGGGCGGCGGCGTCCGCGGTGACGGCCGGGGCCGCGGCGGGACGCAGCGTCCGCGCGCCGAGCAGGCACAGGGCCAGGGCGAGGACGCCCCCGACCCCGGCGCCCGCGAACGCGCCGGGCACGCCCGCGGCGTCCTGCCCGACTCCCGAGACGAACGAGCCGACGGAGCCGCCCGCGCCGATCGCCGCGACGATCCACGCGAACGCCTCGGTGACGGTCCCGGCCGGGGCGAGCCGGTCGACGAGCGTGAAACTGCACGCCAGCACCGGCGCGAGGAAGACGCCGGAGACGAACGCGAGCACCGACATGACGGGCAGACCCGGCGCGAGGACGAGCGGGAGGTATCCCGCGGCGAGCGCCGCGAGCAGCCAGGGCAGCCGCCGGTGCGCGGCGCCCGCCCACTTGCGGGCGCCGTAGACGATCCCGCCGGTGAGGGCGCCGCCCGCCATGCACGCCAGCAGCAGTCCGGACGCGAGATCGCGGCCCAGGTCCTCGGCGTAGGCGACGACGGCGACGGAGTAGACGCCGAGGGCGATCCCGGCGCAGGCGAGCGACAGCAGCAGGACCCGCAGGCCGGGCGACCGCAGCGGCCCGGCCCAGTCGGAGGCGCGCGGCTCGCCCCGCCACCGGCGCGACGGCCCGGACAGCGCGACGACGAGCGTCCCGGCGATGCCGAGGGCGCCGGTGATCAGCAGGGCGGTCTCGGTGTTCACGACGGCCGCGGCGACGACGAGCAGCGGCCCGACGGTGAACAGCAGCTCCTGGGCGGCGGCGTCGAGGGCGTAGGCGGCGTCGACCTGCTCCGGGCCGTCCAGGACGTCCGGCCACAGGGCGCGCAGCCCGGCTTCGAGCGGCGGGGTGGCGAACCCGGCGGCGAAGACGGCGGCGACGGCCAGCGGGAGCGGGGCCGCGCCGACGGCGGCGAGCAGCGCGAACCCGGCCGCGGAGGCGCAGGCGGCGGGCAGCAGGACGCGCGGCTGCCCGAACCGGTCCATGGCGCGGCCGAGGACGGGCTGCCCGGCGGCGGTCGACAGCCCGAGGATCGCGGCGAGGGTCCCGGCGAGCGGGTAGCCGCCGTCGTCGGCGCGGACGTGCAGGACGACGGCGAGCATGCCCATCCCGTTGGGCAGGCGGCCGAGAAGGGTGCCGCCGAGCAGCCGTCCCGCGTACGGCCTCCGCAGGAAGACGACATAGCCGCGCATCGATGGCCCCCGGGTCCTGTCTCGATTGTCAGTCATACGTATTACCTCCGTCATACGTACCACTTCCGAGTCCTCCCGTTCTAGTCTGATTTCGTTAGAACGATCCGCCAGGGAGGCGCCGGTGCCGGCGATCAGCCGTCCCACCAGCAAGGACGTGGCCCAGGAGGCCGGGGTCTCGCAGTCCACGGTCTCGCTCGTGCTGGGCGGCAAGTGGAGCGGGCGCGTCTCCCCCGCGACCGCGCGCAGCGTGCGGAGCGCCGCCGAGCGGCTCGGCTACCGGCCCAACCAGGCGGCCCGGAACCTGCGGCTCGGCACCACCCGGACCGTCCTGCTGATGGTGCCGACCCTGACCGCGCCGTTCTTCGGCCCCGTCTACACCGGCGCCGCGCGGGTCGCGGCC
>NZ_JBFARL010000148.1:0-20848 GCF_040674655.1 Actinomadura sp. NPDC049753
GCGGTCGGCGAGCGCGGCGGCGTACCGGGCGTGCATGCGCCGCCGGCGGGGCGGCGGCAGCGCGTCGTAGACCGCCTCCCGGATGAGGTCGTGGCGGATCGCGTACCCGTTCTCCCGGGCCACCACCAGGTCCCGTTCGGTCAGGTCGCCGAGGGCCCGCCCGAGCTCGCGGCCGGGCCCGCCGGCGACCGCGCTCACGAGGTCGTCGTCCAGTTCGGCGCCCGCCACGGCCATGGCCTCCAGCGCCTCGCGGGCCGGGTCCGGCAGGTCGGTGACCCGGGCGAGCAGGAGCGTCCGCAGGTCGCCCGGCGGCCTCTCGCCCGCGGTGCTCAGAGCCTCGACGAACAGCGGGTTCCCGCCGCTGCGCCGGTGGATCCGGACGCTGCGCGCCGGGTCGGGCGGCCGCCCGTCCGCGGCCGCCAGCAGCGCGGCGACGTGCCGGTGCTCCAGCGGGCCGAGGTCGACGCGCGACACCGCGCCGCTGCGGCCCAGCTCGGCCAGCGTCCGCCGGTTCGGATGCCGGGCGGCCAGCTCGCCGGTGCGGACGGTGCCGACCAGCAGCACCGCGACGCCCGCCAGGTTGCGGGCCAGGTAGGCGAACAGCTCGCGGCTCGACGCGTCCGCCCAGTGGAGGTCCTCGACCAGCACGACGACGGGCCGCGTCTGCGCCGCCCGGCCCAGCAGCGCCAGCATCTCCTCCAGCAGCCTGGCCGGGCCGTACCGCGCGGGCGCCGGGCCGAGATCCGGGAGCAGGTCGCCGAGCGCGGCCCCGCCCGGCGGGAGCAGAGCCGCCACCCGGTCGCGGCCGAGGCGGCGCACCAGATCGCGCAGGACGGCGACGAACGGAACGTACGGGGCGCCCTCCGAGCCGAGTTCCAGGCATCCCCCGGACAGCACCAGCGGGTCGCCGGGCAGCTCCCCCACCGCCGTCGCGACCAGCCGCGACTTGCCGATGCCCGCCTCACCCGAGACCAGGAGCGTCGCAGGGCTCCCGGCCCGGGAACCCTCGTAGGCCGCCCGCAGGACGGCGATCTCGTCGTCCCGTCCCACCAGGACGGGGCTGACGACGGAACCGGTCATCGCCCCCTCCCAGCCCGGACCGGATGTCACCAACTCTGACGACGACAGCCTGCCATCGGTGCCGCCACTGTGAGGGGGTATCACCCACGACCGAAAAGGAACCGTCCGATGACCGGACAGAGCGCCCGCCGCACCGTCACCGCCAACATCACGCTCTCCCTGGACGGCCGCGTCAACGGCTCCGGCGGCGAGTACGACATGAGCTGGATCGTCCCGCACGCCATGGCGCCCGCGTCCCGCGACCACATGGTGGCCGTCACCGGCGCCGCCACCACCGCCCTGCTCGGCCGCAAGAACTTCGAGGGGTTCGCCGGGTTCTGGCCCGCCGTCGCCGACGACGAGAGCGCCGACCCCAGGGACCGGGAGTTCTCCCGCTGGCTCAACGCGGTCGAGAAGGTCGTCTTCTCCACCACCCTCAAGGAGGCCGCCTGGGACAACGCGCGCATCGCCGACACCGACCCCGTGACGGCGGTCAAGCGGCTCCGCGAGCAGGAGGGCGGCGACATCATCGTGCTGGCCAGCGCGAGCGTCATCCGCGGCCTCCTCCAGGCGGGGGAGGTGGACCGGCTGAGCATCACCCTGTGCCCCGAACTCGTCGGCGGCGGCGCCCGGCTGTTCCCCGACGGCCCGTCCGCGTCGTGGACGCTGGCCTCCAGCCGGGTCACCGAGAGCGGCGCGATCTGCCTCCTCTACGACCGGGCCGAGCGCTGAGCGGCCTCGGCCGGACGGACCATCCGATGATCAACGAAGGAGACACATGAGCAGGGTCGTCAGCGCCCATGCCGTCTCGGTGGACGGCTACATCAGCGGCCGCACGCCCGACGGAGAAGAGGAGCTCGGACGCGGACTCGGCGACGCCGGGGCGCTCTTCGACTGGTACTTCGACGGCGACACCCCGAGCCGGGAGTTCGACGGGTTCAAGCTGAGCGAAGAGAGCGCCCGCGTCTTCGACGCCGCCGCGGCACGCGTGGGAGCGGTGGTGGCGGGGCGCGTTACCTGGGAGCACTCGGGGCGCTGGGGCGGCGGCGGCCCCCACCCGACGGCGCCGCTCTTCGTCCTCAGCCACCGGGCCGTTCCCGGGATCGGCGAGCGGCAGACCCTCGTCACCGGCGGGATCGAGGAGGCGGTCGCCGCGGCGCGCGAGGCCGCCGGGGACAAGGACGTCGCCCTCATGGGCGGAGGGGTGCTGACCTCCGCGCTGGAGGCGGGCCTGGTCGACGAGCTGATCCTCCACCAGGTGCCCGTCCTGCTCGGCGGCGGCCACGGCTTCTTCCGCGAGTTCCCGAAGCACGTGGACCTCCGGCTGCTGGAGGCCGTCCCGGCGCCCGGCGTGACCCACCTGCGCTACGAGGTGGTCCGATGATCCTCGTCACCGGCGGGCTGGGCATGATCGGCGCCCACACCGCCCGCGCGCTCGCCGACCTCGGGCACGACGTCGTCGTCACCTCGCACCGCCGGAGCGAGGTCCCGTCCTTCCTCGCCGGGCGGGTCACGGTGGAACGCCTCGACGTCACCGACCGGGACGCCTTCCTCTCCCTCGGCGACCGCCACGACATCGGCGACATCGTGCACCTCGCCGGCAGCGTCCCGGGCGAGGACCCCGTCGACTACTTCCGCACGGACATGTCCGGCCTGCTCAACGCGCTGGACGCCGCCCGCTCCTGGGGCGTCCGCAGGTTCGCCGTCGCGAGCAGCCTCGGCGCGTACATCGGCCGCCCGGAGATCCCCTGGCGGGAGGAGCTCGCGCTCCCCACGGCGGACCTGCCGCACCTGATCATCGCCTTCAAGAAGGCCGTGGAGCCGCTGACCACGCACGCCCTCCAGGGCAGCGGCGTCCAGCCGGTCGTCCTCCGGATCGGGACGATCTGGGGACCGCTCGTCGACCCGGAATCCCCGTTCTTCCACGTCCCGCCGTACATCAGCGCGGTGCTGCGCGGTGAGCGGCCGCCGTCGCTGAACGCCGAGGACGGCGGCGACTGCTGCTACGCGCCGGACGCCGGGCGGGCGATCGCCCTCCTGATGACCGCGGAGACGCTGGGGCACGACACGTACAACGTCTCCAGCGGGCGTCCGTTCACCAACCGCGAGTTCGCCGACGCCCTGGAGGCGATCACGCCCGGCCTGCGGCTCGACCTCCTGCCCGGCAGGCGCAACGGCCCCGGCGAGGACCCCTACCTCGACATCGGCCGGCTCACCGGCGACACGGGGTTCACGCCGGAGTTCGACGTCGCCAAGGCGGTCGCCGACTACGTCGCGTGGCGCGCCGGCAACCCCCGCTGACCGGGGCCTCCGGTCCCTCCCGGCCCGTCCCCGCTCGCATGGGGCGGGCCGGTCAGGCGTCTCGGGCGAGGGCGTCGACGGCGGCGACGTCCTCGTCCGTGAGGGCGAAGCCTTCGACGTCGAAGTTGGCGGCGATGTGCTCCCGGCGCGACGACCTCGGCAGGATCACGATGTCGTGCTCCAGATGCCAGCGGAGGACGACCTGGGCGGGCGTGACTCCGTGCCGCCCTGCGATCTCGGTGAGGACGGGGTCGCGCAGGTCGGTGTTCTTCAGACCGCTGTAGCCCTCGACGACGATCCCCCGGCGCCGGTGCTCGTCCAGCAGCGCCGGGTCGTGCTCCGCCGGGCTCCACGAGATCTGGTTGACCGCCGGCCGTCGCCCGGTGGCCTCCGTGAGCCGGTCGATCAGCGCCGGGCTGTGGTTGCTCACCCCGGCATGGCGGACCAGTCCCGCGTCCTGGGCCTCCAGCAGCGCCCGCCAGGTCGGGACGAGCTCGTCCCGGCCGGTCGGCCAGTGGATCAGCCAGAGGTCCACGTAGCCGGTGTCGAGCAGGCGGAGGCTCGACTCCAGGGTGCGGCGGGCGTCCCGGGCGTCCTGCGGGCGCAGCTTGGTGGTGACGAAGACCTCCTCCCGGTCCACGCCGCTGTCCTTCAGGGCCCGGCCTACGTCCGCCTCGTTGCGGTACAGCGTCGCGGTGTCGACATGCCGGTAGCCGATCTCGAGCGCATCCCGCACCGACGCGTACGCCGCCTTGGGCCGCAGCTGCCAGGTCCCAAAACCGATCATCGGCAGCGCGCCGCCGCCGGGCAGAGTCACAGTCCGCGTCATGCATCGCATCCTTCCCGCGATCGCCGTCCCTGGAACGATCTCCGTTTCCTGACGCCCGGCGCCCGGCGAGGCCTTCCGGTCCGGGTGTCCCGTCTGTCAGATCGTGTCGCTGTCTGTACGGAATCTCCTGGCGGACAGGCTGACAACAACGATCTTCTTGTGCACACGTGAGCAGTCGGGTGACCGTGGAATCCGCCGCGGGCTCTGCGCCCAGTCCCCTACCAGGAGACCCGATGAAGCTGCCTTCGTACGCCGCCGCCGTCGTGACGGCGACCCTGCTCACCTCGTTCACCGGAACGGCCCAGACACCGGCGGCCCGCGCGGCCGGCGGCTCGGCGCCCGGCATCCAGGCCCTGCCGAGCGTGAACATGGAGGCCACCGTCAAGGCCGCCCAGATCGACCCGCGGCGGGCGGACGACACGCTCACCCCGGGAGCCAAGGCCAGCGTGCTCCTGGTCGAGCAGGCACTGCGCGACCGGAACCTGCTCGACGCCACGTGGGTGGACGGCTACTTCGGCACCACCACGGTCGCCGCCTACGCGAAGTACCAGAAGTCGCTCGGCTACACCGGGCTCGCCGCCAACGGGCTGCCGGGCAAGACGTCGCTCGCCCAGCTCGGAACCGGACGCTTCACCGTCGCCGACGTCATCGAACCGGGTGCGCGCGTCTCCGCCGACGGGGCGGTCATCAACACCCGGACGCGGAACATGCTGGCCGAGGCGGAACGGCTGCTCGGCCGCGATCTCGTGCTGGACCAGGGCTCCTACAACCCCGGCGGCGACCCCACCTCCGCGGGCACCCACGACGGCGGGGGCGTCGTGGACGTCTCGGTGAAGGGGATGGACTCCGCCACCCGCACCGCGGTCGCCCGCGCGCTGCGCCGTGTCGGCTTCGCCGCATGGGTGCGCAGCCCCGCGCAGGGCGACTGGCCGTGGCACATCCACGCCGCCGCCATCAGCGACACCGACCTCTCTAGCCAGGCCCAGCACCAGACCGGCGACTACTACCTCGGCCTGGACGGCCTCTCCGGCCGCGGCCCCGACGACGGCCCGAAGGTGACCATCCGCACCTGGGAGGAGTACCAGCGCAGCTGACCCGTCCGTACCTACCGACGTCCGTACCTACCGACAACAGAACCCACCGACAACAGACAGCCAACGAGAACGGAAAAGAGAACCGAAGGAGAGAACGGCATGAAGAAGCTCACCAAGGCCCTCACCGCAACGGCGACCGGCGCGGTCGCGCTCGGCGGGGTGGCGTCCGTCTACGTCTTGCCCGCCGCGGCGGCGGCCCGCGACGGCAAGTGCGACAGCGGCGAGTTCTGCTACTACTACAACAGCGACAACCAGGGCTCGATCTCCGACTTCACCGGATCGATCGCCGACTACGGCACCACACAGCCCTCCTGCTACGACTTCAAGGGCGACGGCAACGGCAAAGGCCTGTGCGTCAAGAACAACGCCGCCTCCGTCTGGAACAACAGCGGCAAGACCGTCCGCGTCTACTACAACAGCAACTACGGCGGCAGCTACCAAGACTTCGCGGCCGGCGCCAAGGGCAACCTGAACGCCACCCTCAAGAACCAGAACGCCTCCCACGAGTTCTCGCCGTCGACGCGCACGAACATGTCGTACGGGCTGTACGCGGCGAGCGGCGGGAGCATCACCTGCGGCTTCGACGGCTACACCACCACGCCCGGCCGGCACGAGGGCATCGACATCGCCCGCGGCATCGGCTCCGACGTCCACGCCCTGGTGGCCGGTAAGATCATCTACATCGCGCGCGGGGCCACCGGCAGTTCGGGGCTCTCCACGATCTCCGTCTACAACGCCTCGCTCGACAAGACGGTGATCTACCTGCACTCCGCTCCGCGGTCCTCGCTGAGCGTGGGGCAGTCGATCAGCCGCGGCCAGGTCATCGCCGACGAGTCGTGGCACGGGGTGTCGTCCAGCTCGGGCGCCCACACCCACGTCGAGATGCGTCTCGGGCAGCAGACGCACGCGGCCAAGAGCGTCAACGACCCGACCCTGGACAACCCGAACCCGACCACGTTCTGGAACTCCCAGGGCTACAACGTCCGATAGAGCGCAGCGGCCTCCACCAGAGGGGAAGACGACTGTGTCGAAATCATGCGCGCGGCTGACCTCGCGGCTCACCGCGACGACCGCCGCGATGGCGCTCGGCGGGACCGCTCTCGTCCCCGCCTCCCCCGCCTCGGCCGCCGCCCGCGACGGCAAGTGCGACAGCGGCGAGTTCTGCTACTACTACAACAGCGACAACCAGGGCTCGATCTCCGACTTCACCGGATCGATCGCCGACTACGGCACCACACAGCCCTCCTGCTACGACTTCAAGGGCGACGGCAACGGCAAAGGCCTGTGCGTCAAGAACAACGCCGCCTCCGTCTGGAACAACAGCGGCAAGACCGTCCGCGTCTACTACAACAGCAACTACGGCGGCAGCTACCAAGACTTCGCGGCCGGCGCCAAGGGCAACCTGAACGCCACCCTCAAGAACCAGAACGCCTCCCACCAGTTCCTGAGCTCGACGCCGCCGACCGGCTGCAAGACCGACGGCACCGACAGCGCGCTCCCATCGACGATCCTGGTGTACCGGGTGTCGCTCGGCCGGGTGGACCGGGTGACGTTCAAGAGCTACGTCAAGGACGTCCTGCCCAACGAGTGGGTGCCGAGCTGGCCCGCGGAGTCCCTGAAGGCCGGCGCGATGGCCGTCAAGAGCTACGGCTGGTACTGGGCGCTGCACTCGACCCGCAAGACATCGGGCGGCCAGTGCTTCGACGTCTACGACACCACGTCGAGCCAGGTCTACAAGCCCGGCTCGGCCCAGGCCTCGACGAGCGCCGCGGTGGACGCGACGTGGGGCACCCGCATGACCCGCGGCGGGAAGATCCTTGAGGCCCACTACTGCTCCACGACGACGGCGTGCGGCGGCTGGGTCACCGGGGACTGGATGTCGCAGTACGGCTCCCGCGACAAGGCCGAGGCCGGCTGGAGCTACTCCAGGATCCTCAACGCCTACTACAGCGGGATCGCGCTCTCCTGATCCCTCGACCGTTCGACCGGCCCCCGCCGTGCCCCTCGCGGCGGGGGCTACGGCCCTTCGACGATGACCTGGAAGTTGACCGGACGGCTTCCGGGGAACGCGACCCTTCCCTCACCGTCCACCATCTTGAACCGCACGTAACATAAGCCCGGCTTCCGCGGCGTGGTGATCTCGGCGCGGACGTCGACCGTGCGACCTGGTTCCGTGTCGGCGATCGGCACTTCGGAGATGGTCTGGCAGTTGTCGGCCTTCTGCGGGAGATCGAGGCGGCGCAGCGAGTAACCGTCCCATGGGACCGTTCCGGTGTTCTTGAGGCGCCAGACCTTGGTGACGTTCTGGCCGGCGCCGACGCGCGTGCAGTCGGGCAGCGTGATGTCCGCGACGAAACTGGCGGCGTCGCCCTTGTGCCTCGGCGAGGCCGGTGCCGGGTTGGTCGGCTGCACCGGGCAGTCGGCCGGAGTGAGCGCGTTCTTCGCCCGGTTCCCGTACTCCTCCATGCCGTCCTTGCCGGAGTCGTGGTCGACCACGATGAGGACCACGGCCCACGTACCGATGACCGCCGCCGCCAGCGCCACCGCGCCCGGGCTGCTCAGCCGGAATCGTCCCCGGCGTTTCGGAGCCGGGAAGATGGCCTGCACTTCTCCCGCGACACGCCCGGGCAATGGCGCGGCGGACCGGGCCGCCGAGGTCTCGTCGGTCTCCGAGGCCCCCGGCGGCTCAAGGGAGAGGTGCAGGGCCTGGGCCTCCACCGTTCTCGGGGCGGCGGCTTCGAGCGCGTCGGACGCGGGCCTCTCGGCGTTCGCCGACCTGACCGCCTGGTTCGCCCTTTCCCAGCGTTCCCGGTACGCGGCCGGATCCCCGCCGCACGCCTTGACGAACTCGACGGTGGTCCCCCAGCTCGGAAGCCGGTTGCCCTTCGTGGCCTCGTGCAACGTCGTGTGCGAGATCGCCCCCGACCTTCCGGACATCTCCCGGAAAGGCGGGTTGCCAACCGATTCCCGCAGTTCTCGCAGAACCGCCGCGAAGTCCTCGATCGCCTCCGCCTGTGCACGCATGTGGTCCACCGGGTGAAGCTAACAGCGCCCACGTCCTCCCCTCAAGCACATGTTTTTATCGATTTTCTTCCGTTCCGGTCGCCTTTTGAACTGATCAACATCGTCCGCACCTGCGGAGTGACGGTCCCGGCCCGCCCAAAGCATTTCGCCTCGATCGACTGCCTCAACGGAGTTGACGCATTGGGTCAATCACCGGCGTATACGGGTGCGGGCCCCGGCCCGGCTTCGCGTTCCACGAGCTCGGCACTGCTCGGCAGGCATTCGGCGATCGTCCTGTCGCAGGGCGCGATCGTCAAGGACGGCCGGATCTGCGAGAACACTCTCCCCTGACTCAGGGGTCGCGGCGCAGGACGATGAGGGCGACGTCGTCCTCGCGGTGGCCGAACTCGGTGATGATGCGGTCGCTGTAGGCCTCCAGGTCGTCGTCCACGTCGGTGGCGAGGACACGGAGGCGTTCGAGGTTGGCGGCCAGGGGGACGGTGCGGTCCTCGACCAGCCCGTCGGTGATGAGCACGACGGTGCCGCCCGGCGGGACGCTCGTCTCCTCGAGGCCGAGCCGCTCGGCGGGGAAGCCGAGCAGCAGGCCGCCCCGGCCGCCGTACTCGGCCCGCCCCCCGGCGATGTGGAGGGGCGGCAGGTGCCCCGCGTTGGCGACCTGGAGCCGTCCCGTGCGCGGGTCCAGCGACATCAGGCACATCGTGGCGGTCTGGTCGTCGTGGTAGCGCTGCATCACGTTGTTGAGCAGCTTGAGGATGTCGGTGATGCCGTGGCCCTCCGCGGCGAACGCGCGCATCGCGTGCCGGAGCTCCGCCATGACGGTGGCCGCGTGCAGGGAGTGCCCCTGCACGTCGCCGATGGCCACCAGGACGTCCTCGCCGCGGTCGATGACCTCGTAGAAGTCGCCGCCCACCTCGGCCTGGTCGCTGGCCGGCTCGTAGCGGACGCTGAACGCCCAGCCGGGCATGGCGGGGTGGACGGCGGGCAGCAGGCTGCGCTGGAGCGTCAGGGAGATCATGTGCTCCTCGGTGTAGGAGCGCAGCGCCTCCATCGCCAGGGCGACCGCCTGGCCCAGCTGGCGCAGGAGCTGGGTGGCGTCCTCGTCGGACGCGCCGCCGGCCTCGATCGCCACCCCGATCGCGGGGCGACCGCGCTTGGCCCGCGAGGTCACCAGCAGGACGTCGTCACTGGGCTCGCTGTCGGGCAGCAGCTCTCGCCAGCGCGCCTCCGGCACGGCCGCGATGCGGGTGCCGGTGTCGTCGCCGAGGCCGGTCGCCGCGGCGAGCCGCGCGGGCACATCGGGAGGGCAGGGCCGGTTCCACGGCTCGCCGCCCAGCTGGACGGTCCTCCTCACATGGCCGTCCGGGGGGAGGATGTAGACCGCCGCGGGCGCCGAGAAGATGTCGAACGCGCCGCGCGCCGCCACCGCCGCGAGCCCGTCGAAGGTCTGGGCGGCGTTGATGGCCAGCGAGGTGCTGGTGAAGGCCGCCATCCGTTCGGCGATCCGCTCGGCGCGGCGCCGGGCCCGGTAGTAGCGCAGGACCGCCTCGACGGTGGCGATGAACTCGCCCGGGTCGATGGGGTCGGTCATGTAGGCGTCGGCGCCGCGCCGAAGGCCGTGGGTTCGGTCGGTGGCCTCGACTGCCGTGGCGGAGATGTGGACGACGGGCACTGACGCCGTCGCGGGGGCGGCCTTGATCTGCTCGCAGACCTCCATGCCGTTCGCGTCGGGCAGATGGATGTCCAGGACGACCAGCTCGATCTGGTGCTCGGCGAGCCGTTCCCAGCACTGGGCGGCGGAGGCGGCCTCCACGACGGTGTGCCCGGCGCGGCGCAGCCAGCTGCCGATGATGTAGCGCTTGGTCTCGTTGTCGTCGACGACCAGGGTGGTCACGGTCGGTATCACGTCGGTCATGGCGTCCGCGCCGTTCGGCCGGCCCGGGCGCGCGCCACCGCATCGGCGAGCATGACCGGTGCGAGCTGGGCCTGGTCGAGGACGGCGTCGACGCGCTCGGGCCGCCTCCCGTCCGCGGCGGCCGCGTCCGACGGGGCGATCTGCACGACGGCGGTCCCGGGCGGCGGCCCGCCGGGCCCGCCGACCGCGTCGGCGGCGGAGATGCCGGGACCGAGCAGGATCAGCTCGGGCGGGTCGGAGGAGGCCGCCAGGTCCTGGACGGTCCGCGGGTCGCCGGCCTCGCTGACGCGTTCGGCGGCGTCGCCGATCATGTCCCGCAGCACCCGGCGCGCGGTGTCGTCCCCGTCGGCGACGAGCACGTGCGCGAGGCGGAGCTCGGCCAGGCTGAGGTACGGGGGGAGGCGCAGCGTCACGGTCGTGCCCGCGCCGACCTCGCTCTCCAGCGTCAGATCGCCGCCGAGGGCGTGGGCGAGGCGGCGGGAGTAGGTCAGCCCGAGCCCCGTTCCTCCCGGCTTGCCGCCCGGAACCTGGTAGAACTCCTCGAAGACGCGCTCCTGCTCGCCGGGCGGGATGCCGATCCCGGTGTCGGCGACGACGAACTCCAGGTGGCCGGGTGCGCGCCGGGTCGTCAGGCGCACCTCGCCCTCGTCGGTGAACTTCAGCCCGTTGGCCACCAGGTTGCGCAGGATCCGGGTCAGCATCACCTCGTCGGTGACCAGGGTGAGGGCGTCCGCCTCGGCGGCGTCCACCCGGAGCCGCACCCCCGACTGCTCGGCCATGGGCGTCATCAGGTCCGCCAGCTGCCGCAGCATCGAGGAGACCTCGACGAAGGTGCGGCGCGGCGCCAGCAGGCCCTTTTCGGCCTTGGCCATGTCCAGCAGCTCGTTCACCAGGGCGAGCAGGGTCTCGCTGGCGCCGGCGATCAGCGAGACCTGGTGCCGCTGCTCCTCGGTGAGGGGTTCGGCCGCGGGGTCGAGGAGCAGCCGGGCGAGCCCGATGACGCCGTTGACGGGCGTGCGCAGCTCGTGGCTGATGTTGGCCCAGAAGCGGTTCTTGGCCTCGCCGGCCTCGCGGAGCTGGTCGGACTTCTCCTCCAGTTCGGCGTACAGCGCCACCACCCCCCGGTTGGTCTCCTCCAACTCGGTGGAGAGTTCGTTGTAGAGCGCCATCACGCCCTGGTTGGTCTCCTCCAGTTCGGTGTTGAGCGCGCGGAGCTCCTCGCTCTGCCGCCGGACGTCCTCCAGCGCCTCGACCAGCTCGGCGTTCTGGGTCCGCAGTTCCTCCAAGGCGGTGGCGGGCTGGAGGCGCCCCAGCCGGGCGCGCAGGTCGACCAGCGTCGCTCCCGCCACCGCGACGGCGTCGGCGGGCAGGTCCTTGGCGAGGCGGACGGTCCGCTTCGCCTCCAGCCCCGTCTCCTCGACCAGGTCCATGAGGCGCGCGGCCGCGGCGTCGCCCTCCATCGGACGGCGGTCGCCGCGCGCGGGCGCGTACTCCAGGTCGATCAGCAGCCGCGGCACCGGACCCACGTCGAGGCAGAAGACCACCGCGACGCTGCCCGAGTGGGCCACCAGCTCCCGGCCGACCTCGCTGAGCGCGGTGGCGACCCGCACCTGGTCCTGGACGTCCAGCCGGACCGCCGCGGCGACCTGCCGGCCCGCCTGGCGGAGGGCGAAGACCCCCTCGTCGTCGGCCACCCGCATGCGCAGCAGTTCCTCCGGCATCGGCTCACCTCCGTCCGGCGGTGGTCACGGCGAGCACGCAGCGGTCGTCGTGCCGCACCCCGGCGGAGCGCAGCAGGTCCGCGGCGATGAGCAGCGGCTCGCGGGAGGGCCCGGGACGGCCGGCGGCGTCCCACTTGTCGGTGAGCCCGTCGGAGTGCAGCACCACGGCGGCGCCCTCCGGCAGCGTGTAGGCGTGCTCGCGCAGCGTCCGGGACTTCGCGCCGGCGATGCCCGGCACCGAGATCATGCCCTGCCGGCGGTCGTGACCGACGATCCACCCGGCGATGTTGCCCAGACCGGCGAACCGCACCGCGCCCGCCGCCGGGTCCACGGCCGCCACCGCGACCGCGCCGCCCCGGGTCGCCGCGAGCCGCTGGTGCACCTGGCGCAGAAGATCGAGGGGACGCGCCGGCAGCACGGCCTCGCGCATCGCCGTGACGGCCTCCCGGCCGGCCCGGGCCGCCATCGGCCCGTGCCCGAGGCCGTCGCAGACCATCGCGTAGACCGTTCCGCCTTCCAGCCGCGCGGCGTAGGCGTCGCCGCACTCCTCCTCCCCGTCGATCGGCCGGGTCAGCCCGGCGAAGGGCTGGGCCGGCGCCGCGGGGGCCTCCTTGCCGGCGGGCGGCGAGAACCCGGCGTACAGGACGGTGCCGGCGCCCGGAAGCGAATGCATGCCGGTGCGGTCGGCGAGCCGCTCGATCGAGCCGAGCCCCAGGCCGAGCGTGCCCGACGTGGAATGGCCGTCCAGGCGGGAGGCGCGGACATCGGTGATGCCGGGGCCCCTGTCCAGGCACACGAGCTCCAGCGCGGCCTCCTCCCCCGTCCGGACGATCCGAACGAGCATCTCCCCCTGCACGGCGTGCTTGGCCAGGTTGGTGGCCGCCTCGGTCACCGCGAGCTGGATCTGCCCGAGGCGCTCCCCCGCGAAGCCGAGCCGTTGGGCCAGGCGGGCGGCGTGGCGCCGCGCGCCGGCCGCCGCGCTGGGCTCCTCGGCCCGCAGCCATACCGCGTCACCGGGCGGCGGGCTGGTCATCCATCCGGTGCAGGTCAGCGGATCCACTTGGTCACCGTCACCGTGGTGCCCTTCCCGACCTCTGTCTCCAGTTCGAACTCGTCCGCGAGGCGCCGCGCGCCCGGCAGGCCCAGGCCGAGACCGCCTCCGCTCGTCCAGCCCTCTGTCAGGGCCTGCGCCACGTCGGGGATTCCGCCGCCCGAGTCGGTGAACACCAGCCGCACGCCGGCGCGTCCCCGTGCGTTGACGACGGACTCCACGCGCGCGGAGCCGCCTCCGCCGTGCACGAAGGTGTTGCGGGCCAGCTCGCTGGCCGCGGTGACGATCTTGGTCTGGTCGACCAGCGACATCCCCGCCGACGCCGCCGCGGCCCGCACGAGCTGCCGCACCCGGACCACGTCGTCGTTGGAGGTGATGGGGACGGAGTCACCCGCCGGAGTCGTCACGGGTTGTCCACGGCGCCGGGCCCGATGGCCGGCAGCGGCGCGCCGAGCAGCCGCATGCCCTTCTCCAGGTCCAGGGCGGTGCGGACGCCGCCCAGCGACAGCCCCAGCTCGACCAGGGTGATCGCCACCGCGGGCCGCATGCCCACCACGACCGTCTCGGCGTCCATCAGCCGCGACATCGAGGCGATGGTGGCGAACATCCTGCCGATGAACGAGTCGACGATGTCCACCGCGGTGATGTCGATGATCACACCGCGCGCGCCCGTCTTGACGATCCGGTCGGCCAGATCCTCCTGGAGCGCCAGGACCGTCTGGTCCTGCAGGTCGACCTGGATCGACACCAGCAGAACCTGGCCGATCTTCAGAATCGGCACGCGCTCCATCAGTCCCCCGCCCCCGCGACGACCCGGGTGCCGCTGCGCTCCAGCGCCCACTCCAGGGCGTCGGCCAGGGAGGCCTTCGTCGGGATGTCGCCGAACTCGATCCCGAGCGCCACGATGGTCTGGGCGATCTGCGGGCGGATGCCGGAGATCACGCAGTCGGTGCCCATCAGCCTGGCCGCCATCACGGTCTTCAGCAGGTGCTGGGCCACCTCGGTGTCCACGGCCGGGACGCCGGTGATATCGATCACCGCGAACTGGGAGCCCGTCTCGACCAGGCGCTCCAGCAGGGTCTCCATCACCACCTGCGTGCGGGCGGAGTCGAGCGTGCCCACCAGCGGGACCCCGAGGATCCCCTCCCACAGCTTCACCACGGGCGTGGACAGTTCGAGCAGCTGCTCGGTCTGGTCGGCGATGACCTGCTCGCGCGCGGCGGCGTAGGTCTCGAAGGTCAGCAGCCCCAGATCGTCGATCTCGGAGGAGAACGCCGCGAACTCGGCGTACGCCGCCACGTCGCCGAGGGCGCCGACCTGCTCCAGGACCGCCTGCTTGATCGAGAACACGCTCACCGCGGTCTCGCTGGGACTGAACCCCTGCCGGGCGCGGGTGCGGGAGATCTCGGTCAGCGCGGCCCGGAGTTCCGCGGCCGCCTCCTTCTCTCCACCGGTCGCCCTCTCGATCAACCCGTACAGCTCGGAGAGCTCGGCCCTCAGCTCACTCTCCGTGATCCGGCCGCGCACCCCCGCGACGACCATGTTGACCCACCGGTCAAGAATGACATCCCGCCGGGAGCGCAGCATCTCCGGGAGATGTGCCTCACCTGTTCCCTTACTCAACTGCCGTGTCCCTCTCTGCCCCGCATCACGCATGAACGCTGCGGGAAGAGTATCGCCCATACCAGTGGGAAATGGACTAAGCGCCTTGATCATCTGGAACGGGGCGGCGCTTTGGCTCGATCCGGGCCGCGCTCGGCGAGCGGGCCCGGGGACCAGGAAGCGACTGACCGGTAACCAGGTCTGCCGGTTACCGACGGTGATCGAGAGCACATGGCCGCCATCGGTCCGGCCCGCACGGCGCGTAGCGGGCGCGCTCGAGGCGCGGGCCGAATCCCCACCCGCTCGGACCAGTCCGCCATAGAGGAAGGTCTATCGTCTCGGCGTATGTCTGGATGAAGCTCTATGGCATGGGCGGTCCGGTCGGTGGTGTGCTGTCCGGCATGGTGACGATGGGACGGACGATGGTGCCCGCCGGAGAAGGCCGGGCGGTGCGGGTGGCCGCCGGGCGGCGGGTGCGCGTGGTGGACGTGGAGGGCGGCCAGGTCGGCGACCTGTTCGCGTTCGCCGCGGACGACCCGCGCGAGCATCTGAGCGCCGCGCACACCCGCAGCGTGACGAGCCGGCTGTTCCCCAAGGTGGGTGAGTCGTTCGTCACTGACCGGCGCAGGCCGATCCTGACCCTGGCGGGCGACACCTCCCCCGGCTCGCACGACATGCTGATCGCCGCGTGCGACCCCGCCCGGTACGAGGGGCTCGGGGCGCCGGGGCACGCCTCGTGCGCGCGGAACCTGGAATCGGCGCTGGCGGAGATGGGGCTGTCGACCGCCATCGTCCCGCAGCCGGTCAACGTGTTCATGCGGATCCCGGTGGAGGCGTCCGGACGGCTGCGGTGGCTGGCCGCCGAGAGCCGGCCCGGGGACGCGATCACCTTCGAGGCGGTCATGGACTGCGTCGTCGTCGTGTCGGCGTGCCCGCAGGACCTGGCCGGGATCAACGGCGACGGCCCGACCCCGATGGCGATCGACGTCCTGTGAGACGGACCGGCCCCGAACCGGTCCGATGAAACGAGAAGGAGAGCGAAGATGACCGTGACGGTCGCGCATCCGGCGCTGGAGCCGGGACGAGTCGGCGGGCTGCACACGTCCAACCGCCTGGTGGTGGCGCCGATGACGCGGGTCTCGGCCGCGCCGGACGGCACGCCGACGCCCGAGATGGCCGAGTACTACGCCGAGTTCGCGCGCGGAGGCTTCGGCCTGGCGATCACCGAGGGGATCTACACCGACACCGTTTACAGCCAGGGCTACCTCAACCAGCCGGGCCTGGTGTCGGAGCGGCACGTGGCCGCTTGGCGAGAGGCCACGGCCGATGTGCACGAGGCCGGGGGCTCCATCGTGGCCCAGCTGATGCACGCGGGCGCGCTGTCGCAGGGGAATCCCTACCGCGACGAGACCGCGGGGCCGTCCGCGGTGGTGCCGCAGGGCGTCAAGATGCCCGAGTACGGCGGGCACGGCCCCTGGGCGGCCCCCAAGGAGATGAGCCTGGACGACATCAAGCAGGCCGTGGACGGTTTCGTCGCCTCGGCGGCGAACGCCAAGCGCGCCGGATTCGACGGGGTGGAGGTCCACGCCGCCAACGGCTACCTGCTGGACCAGTTCCTCACCGACTACACCAACCTGCGCGAGGACTCCTACGGCGGGCCGGTCGCGTCCCGGGTGCGCCTGGCGGCGGAGGTCGTCGCGGCGATCCGCGCGGAGGTGGGGCCGGACTGGTGCGTCGGAGTCCGGGTGTCGCAGACCAAGGTGAACGACTTCCGCTACCGCTGGCCCGGCGGCGCCCACGACGCCGAGGTGATCTTCACCGCGCTGGCCGAGGCGGGCGCGAGCTACCTGCACGTCGCGAGCGAGGGCCGGAACTGGCTCGACTCCGCGCAGCTGGACCGGGGGCTCACCGTCACCGGCCTGGCCCGCCGGGTGAGCGGCCTGCCAGTGATCGCCAACGGCGGGATGCACCACGCGGAACTGTCGGCGCAGGTCCTGGCGGACGGCCACGCCGACCTGGTCTCGGTGGCCAGGGGCGCGCTGACGAACCCCGACCTGCCGCGCCGCCTCGCCGAGGGCAGGGCGCTCGAGCCCTTCGACCATGCGATGCTGTCGCCGATGGTCACCCTGGACAACGTCCGGCGCTGGCGGCTGGCGGCCGGTGCGGACGCCTGATCCGGCGGCGGAGGGCGAGGAGAGGGGCGGGGACATGGCCGGAAGCTGGCACGGCGGGGCCGCCGCGGTGGTCGCCCTGGGCTTCGACGTGGACGCCGAGACTCCGATCCTCGCCCAGGGCGGCCGGTACGCCGCGCACGCGAGCACGATGTCCCACCAGGCCTACGGGCCGGACGTGGGGCTGCCCCGGATCCTGGAGCTGCTGGACGACATGGAGGTCCCGGCGACGTTCTTCGTGCCGGGCTGGGTGGCCGAGCGGCGTCCGGGGCTGGCCGCCTCCATCGTCGAGCGCGGGCACGAGGTGGCGCACCACTCCTACTCCCACCGTCCGCCCACGTCGCTGTCCCCGGAGGAGGAGCGCGCGGACTTCGAGCGCGCCCTGGAGGTGTTCGCCGGGCAGGGCATCGAGATCGCCGGGCACCGGGCGGCGCTGTGGGAGGCGTCCTGGACGACGGCGGAGCTGGTGGCCGAGCACGGGCTGCGCTACGACTCGTCCCTGATGGGCGACGACCGGCCCTACCGGGTGCCCACCGCGGCGGGCGAGATCGTCGAGTTGCCGGTGCACTGGTCGCTGGACGACTGGGAGCAGTACGCCTACCTGCCCGAACCGCACATCGGGGCGGTCATCGAGTCGCCGGGCAAGGTGCTGGAGCTGTGGCGGGCGGAACTGGACGGCATGCGGCACTACCGGTGCCTGTTCAACCTGTGCGTGCACCCGTTCCTGTCCGGGCGCCCGGGCCGGGCGCTGGCCCTGCGCCGTTTCATCGAGTACGCGCGGGAGTGCGGTGACGTGGCGTTCGCGCGCTGCCGGGACGTGGCGGAGGCGGCGCTCGCCGATCCGGACGTCCGGCCGCGCTCCCACCGCCCCCCGCGGGTGGAACCGGACGTCCACCCGCACTGACCGCCCGCGCACCGCGCTGACCGTCCGCGCCGGCGTCGCGCCCGGTCAGGCCATGTCGGCGGCCTGCAGGGCCAGGAACAGGTCGACGCGGTCGGCGGTGCGGGCGGTGTCGCGGCCGGTCAGCTCGGCGATCTTGGCGAGCCGGTTCCGGAGCGTGTTGACGTGCACCCGCAGGGCGGCGGCGGTGGCCTGCCAGTGCCCGTCGTGGTCCAGGAACGCGCGCAGCGTGGCCTCCAGCTCGCCGCCCCGCCGGGCGTCGTGCTCGCGAATCGGCGCGAGCACGCCGTCCGCCAGGGTGCGCAGGGCGGCCGCGTTCTGCGTCCCGAGCAGGAGCCGGTGGGGGCCGAGCTCGGCGAAGGTCCGGACGGCGGGCCCGGCGCCGCCCCGCCGCAGGGTGCGGCAGACCTCGCGCGACCTGATGAGCGGTTCGCGCAGCCCCGCCGGCCCCCGGGCGGTCCCGCCGAGGCCCACGACGGCGCGGTGGCCGGGGAACCGCTCCCCCACGGCGGCGGCGAGGCGCTCGGCGAGGGGCGCCGCCTCCCGCTCGCCGTGCCGCCACGACAGGACCGCCACCACGTCCTGCGACCCGGCCGCCACGACGACCGGGACGCCGGCGGCGACGAAGAACTCGCCGATCACCTCCGCGAGTCCGGGCAGGGTGGCCTCCGCGCCCGCGAACGCCGTCGTCCACACCGCGAGCGGCCCCTCGGGGTCGACGCCGAACGCGCGCAGCCGGCCGGGGACCTCGGCGTCGCGGCTGCCGCCCGACAGCACCATCTCCAGCAGCTCGCTGGCGAACCGCAGCTCGATCGCCTGCACGGCCTGCTGCTTGGCGACCTCCAGGCTGAGGAAGCGCGCCGCCTGGTCCAGCGCGTCCTGCTCGGCGCGCGTCAGCTCGCTCACCGGGCGCAGGCAGATCAGCGCCGCGTCGACGTCGCCGACCGCGCCGACCAGGTACAGCGCGGCCCGTCCGGCGGCGCCGAGGTCGAGCTCCAGGGGCGGCGGACGGCGGGTCAGCCCCGTGGCGACCGCGTGGAGCTGGGCGGCGTCCAGCTCCGTCCCCGCCGAGGCCAGCAGGCGGCCCATCCGGTCGACGACCGCGAGCGGCAGCTCGTGGTCGCTGCGCAGCACCCGCAGGACGCCGGACGCGCCCGCGCCCCGCGAGATCGCCGTGGCCAGCGCGTCCCCCCGGCGCACCATGCCGACCAGCGCGCCCTGGCGCTCCTCGCTGTAGCGGGTGGCGACGGCCTCGGAGATCGCGGTGAACGGCACCGCCGCCGCGATCTCCAGCAGGGGCACGCCCGCGTCGCGGCAGGCGGCGACCAGGTCCTCCGGGGTGGCGGGCCGTTCGGGGCGCAGGCCGAAGACGATGCCGGCCGCCCGGGCCCGCCGGACGTTGGCGACGAACCCCGAGGCCGCGATCCGGTCGTCCCACAGGCCGTTGGTCAGCACCAGCTCGCGCCGCCGCACGTAGCCCGAGGGGTCCGGCAGCTCGGTGTTGTGGATCCAGGCGACCGGCTCCTCCAGGGCCCCCGGAGGGCCCGGAACCAGGACCCTGAGGCCCAGCGACTCGTCTTCCAGCAGGGACGCCAACGTGAACACCCTGTAAATCTATCCATCAACGAGGTTGAACGATAGAGGTTTCTCTACTTCTGGACCGGACGGCACGAGTGCTTTGGTGTGCTGTACGTCACGGACGGAGGAACCTATGTCCAGCAACGAATCCGCATACCGAGGCCCGACCGCCGAACCGGTTCGCTTGGAAGATCCGGTCCGCTTCGACGAACACGGAATCGAGCCCATTCCGTCCTCGGCCCGCGACTCCACGCCGTGGCAGCAGTTCTGGATCTGGTGCGGTGCCAACATCGCGCCGATCAACTGGGTGCTCGGGGCGCTGGGCGTCACGCTCGGTCTGAGCCTGGTGGAGACCCTGGTGGTCGTCACCCTCGGCAACCTGGTGGGCTGCGCGGTCTTCGGGCTGTTCAACGTGATCGGCCACCGCACCGGCGTCAACCAGATGGTGCTCGGGCGCGGGCCGTTCGGCCGGCGCGGCGCCCTCGTCCCCGGCCTGGTGCAGGGGCTGCTGACCATGGGCTGGGTCGGCGTCAACACCTGGGTGGTGCTGGACCTGGTGATCGAGATCCTCGCCCAGGCGGGGGTGCACGGCGGTACCGGGCTGCGCTACCTGGTGGCCGGGCTCATCATGGCCGTCCAGCTCCTCCTGGCCCTCTACGGGTTCTACGCGATCCGCACGTTCGAGAAGTACACCGTCCCCGCCACGGTGCTGGTGATGGTGGTCATGACCGGGCTGGCCCTCGGGCAGGCCGACCTCCACTGGACGACCTCCACCGCCGCCACCGCGGGCGACAAGTTCACCGCGGTGACCCAGCTGCTCACCGCCATCGGCATCGGCTGGGGCATCAGCTGGCTGCCCTACTCCGCCGACTACAGCCGCTTCGTCCGCCCCGAGGCCTCGGACCGGTCGGTGTTCTGGTCCACCGCGCTCGGGATGTACGTCCCCACCGTGTGGCTGGCCGCACTCGGCGCCTGCCTGGCCAGCGCGGGCGACGGCGGCGACCCCTCCAGCCTCGTGACCGGCGCGTTCGGGGTCATGGCCGTGCCCGTCCTGCTGCTGATCATGCACGGGCCCGTGGCGACCAACATCCTGAACCTGTACTCGTGCTCGCTCGCCGCGCTGTCGGTCGGCATCCGGGTCGCCCGGTGGAAGGTGACGCTGGTGGCCGGGACGGTGGCGTCCCTGGTGCTGGTGGTGTTCATGCACGCCGACAGCTTCGCCCAGGCGTTCGACCACTGGATGGCGTCCATCCTGGTGTGGATCAGCCCGTGGGCGGCGATCGTCCTGGTCGACTTCTTCGTCCTGCGGCGCGGCCGGATCGACGTGTCCACCCTCTACCGGGACGGCGGCGCGAACGTCCGGGCCCTCGTCAGCCTGGCGCTCGGGCTGCTGGCGGCATGGGCGTGGCAGTTCGGCACGGTGCCCGCCCTGCAAGGCCCGATCGCGCGGACGCTGGGGAACACCGACTTCTCGTGGCTCTCGGGCGCCCTGGTCGCGGGCGGGCTGCACTACGTCCTGGCGCGGCGAGCCCACCGGAAGGCCGTCCCGATCGAGACGGCCGCCTGACGGGAGTTCCGCTCCCTCCACGGTGAGCCGCCGGCGCC
>NZ_JBFARL010000149.1:0-20848 GCF_040674655.1 Actinomadura sp. NPDC049753
CCCAGACGACCACGGAGATCATGCGCGGAATGTACCAGCTCCCAAGCAAGCACTTGGTAGTCCACATGTGGACACGGGAAAGTTTCGGACGGCGCTGGGCGCCCGCCTTGCCGAGCGCGGGCGGCACCAGGGCCGGGACGGCTGCCGTGCCGTGCCGCCGGAACCAGGCCTGCGCGGTCCTGCCCGCCTGCTTGAGCCGCACGAGCCAGTCGGCCATGAGCCGCGCGACCTCGTCGCTCAGGAACGGCAGGAGGACGGCGCCCACGCCCGCGGGGTCGCGCCGCGCCGCGAAGACGGCCGGGTCCAGCGCGTCGAGCTCGAACCGGGCGACGACGACCCGCATCCATTCGCCCACGTACCAGGGGTCGGGCGGCTCCCAGCCCGCTAGGAGCGGGCGGACGAGGTCCTCGGGCGCCTCGATGAAGAGCACGGGCTGCTGGTGGGAGGGCAGCGCGCCGTCCTTGAACTTCTCCACCTGGACGGGCCATTCCAAGCGCTTCACCCATCGCCACAGGTGGTGGAGGTCCACCGTCCATGCGTCCCGCTCGCCGGGCTCCCAGGCGATGAGGCGCGTGCCGGGCGGGGCCAGGTCCTTGATGACGACGGGCTTGGCCTTCGTCCGGGGCCGGGTCCACGGCGGGTCCACGAGCAGCGGCGGCAGGGCGTCGCCGGACGCCTCCGGGACCCGGACGGTGGTCTCGCGGAGCGCGCCGATCGCCGCGCGCGACTCCTCCGGAAGCTCCGGCAGCATCTCCTCCACCAGCTCGGGATGGGTGAGCAGGTGGGCCCGCAGCATGTCCTCCGCCTCCGGCGTCCGCGCGGCCGGGGCGAGCAGGCGCAGCGCCCGCCGTGGATACGCCCGCGAGGCGGCGATCAACGCGGGCTGGACGTACCTGTGGTGGATCCGGTCCACGAGCGCCTGGAACGCCTCGTCCACGGGGAGCCGGGCGAGCACGTCCAGCAGGCTCCGGTAGGTGTCGGTGTCGGTGTACTGGCCTTCCAGGGCTCCTGCCACCAGCGGCACCGCACCGGACGGGCCGACGCCGTCCACGAGGGTCGCGACGACGCTCGTCCTCCGGTCGTAGTAGCCGAGCGGCAGGACGGCCGGGTCGGCCTGCTCCGGCCCGCCGAGCGAGCAGAACAGCATCCACCGGTGCACCGAGTAGGGCGGCAGGCCGATGACCGCCGGGTCGGCGCGGACCTCGTCCACCCAGTCCCGCCTGGTCGGCGCCAGGTAGGACACGAGCATCCGCTGCAGCGGCGTCCGGCGCCGGCCCGCCATCTCCTCGACGGCCGCGGCGTACACGTCGTCGTCGGCGGCGGCCAGCAGGGCGCGCAGGTGCCGTGCGGCGCTCTCCTGGGACCACCACTCGCGGTAGTTGCCCCATGTCCCGGTCCAGCGCACACCGGTCCAGGTCGCCTGGCTCCCCGCCTGCTGGTAGTCGCTCGTGATCTCAGGCAGCTCCGCATAGGCGGCCGCCGCGAACGGCAGGCCGTGCTCGGCGGCCCAGGCGTCCCGGAACGGGTCCTTCCCGCCGAGTTCGAGCAGGCCGCGCTTGGACACCGCGACGGTCGCGACCACCGCCGCGCCCAGCGCGTCGGCCTCGCCCTTCAGGTAGGCGCGGCCGTGCTCGGCCAGCTCGGGCGTCGTGCCGGGCAGCGCGAGGACGTCCTCGACGCCGGCTCTGGCGGCCTCCACCAGTGCCCGCGCCTTCTCCACCGCCGCGGCGTCGATCCGCGCCCGCGGCCACGGCCCCGGCCGGTCCCGGCGGGGATGGGCGACCCGCCGCCACGCGTCCGGCATCTCCCAGGTGTTCTCGTCGGCCGCCACCGGCCCCGCAGTCGCCATGAGGCCACACCGTAAGGGAGATCACCGACAAAGGGGATCAAGAGCCGGAGCGCATGTCCCGCTCGACGGCGTCAGCGGCCTTGCGTGCGGCGACGAGGACGGGGTCCCAGACGGGCGCGAACGGCGGCGCGTAGCCGAGGTCGAGGCCCGTCATCTCCTCGACCGTCATCCCGTTCCACAGCGCGATCGCCAGGCCGTCGACGCGCTTGGCGGCGTTCTCCTCGCCGACGATCTGCGCGCCGAGCAGCCGGCCCGAACGGCGCTCGGCGATCAGTTTGGTCGTCATCGCGGCGGCGCCCGGCATGTAGCCGGCCCGGGTGGTGGACTCGACGGCCACGCTCAGCGTCTCGAACCCGGCCCCGGCCGCCTCGGCCTCGTTCAGCCCGGTCCGCGCGACCTCCACCCGGCAGATCTTGGAGACGGCCGTGCCGACCACGCCGGGGAAGGTGGCGTAGCCGCCGCCGATGTTGATCCCGGCGACGCGGCCCTGCTTGTTGGCGTGCGTGCCGAGCGCGATCGCGACCGGCGCGCCCGAGACGAGGTGGCGGGTCTCGACGCAGTCGCCCGCCGCCCACACCCCTTCGGTGCGGGTGCGCATCCGCCGGTCGGTGACGATCCCGCCGGTCGGGCCGGTCTCGATCCCGGCGCGCTCGGCCAGTCCGGAGGCCGGCCGCACGCCGAGCCCGAGGACGACCAGGTCCGCGGGCAGCGTGCGGTTCCGCGTGCGGACCGCGGTGACGCGCCCCTCCGGGGAGGTGTCGAAGCCCTCGACCGGCTCCCCCAGGTACAGCCGCACGCCGATGCCGCGCATCGCGTCGGCGACGATCGCGCCCATGTCCGGGTCGAGGGTGCGCATCGGCTGGTCGGCGAAGTCCACGAGCGAGACCTCCAGGCCGCGCATCACCATCGCCTCGGCCATCTCCAGGCCGATGTAGCCGCCGCCCACCACGACGGCGCGGCGCGGGGCCCTCTCCTCGACGGCGCGCCGGATCGCCACGCCGTCGTCGAGGATCTGGACGCCGTGGACGCCCTCGGCGTCCACGCCGGGCAGGTCCGGGCGGGTGGGGACGGCGCCGGTCGCGATCACGAGCCGGTCGTAGGGCTCCCAGCGCTCGCCGCCGCCGTCGAGGGAGCGCATCCGCACCCGGCCGCCGTCCGTGTCGATCTCCACGGCCTCGGTGCGCAGCCGCAGGTCGATGCCGCGCTCGCGGAACTCGGCGGGCGTGCGGGCGACGAGCGTGTCCAGCCCGTCCACCACGCCGCCGACGAAGTAGGGGATGCCGCACGCCGAGTAGGACGCGTGGTGCCCGCGCTCCACGGCGACGATCTCCAGGTCCTCGGGGCCGCGCAGCCTGCGGGCCTGGGACGCGGCGCTCATCCCCGCGGCGTCGCCCCCGATGACGAGCAGGCGTTCACGTGCGGCCATGCCGGTTCCTCCCGATTGCCGGTGCTGCCCGAAAGATCGGCTCACTCCAGACCGTAGACCCGGCGGGCGTTGCCGGAGGCCACCAGCCCCGCGACCCGCTCGGCGTCGCGGGCCGTCCAGGCGCCGTCCTCCACTCCCCCGGCCAGGAATCCGGCGAGCCCGCGCCGGAACAGCAGCGCCCCGAGGTGGTAGAGCTCGGCCAGCCCGAAGGCGTCCGAGGAGTACAGCACCTTCCCGAACGGCGCCAGCTCCAGCAGTTCGGCGATGAGCGCGGGCGAGCGGTGCCCGAGGCTGTGGGTCGCCAGGCCCGCGTCGACGTGCACGTTCGGCAGCACCTGCGCCAGGTACCCGGCGTGCCGGTGGAACGGGTAGTTGTGCAGCAGCATCGCCGGGACGGGGTTCATGGCGCGCAGCAGCTCGATGAGCAGCAGCGGGTCGCCGCGGCGCAGGTCGGCGTCCGCGTCCCCGTACCCGACGTGGAACTGGACGGGCAGCCCGGCGTCCACCGCGCACCAGACGAGGAACCGGTGCAGGATCTCGTCGCACACGCGCGGCGGGGCGCCGGCGCCCTCCGCCGCGCGCATCAGCCGCCCGGCCGCGCCGGCGACCTCCGCCTCCGGCGGCCGCACCCCCGACAGCTCCAGCCCGGCCCGGTACGCGGCGATCGACTTGGCCCCCACGGCGCCCGCGGCGAACGCGGCGTGGAGCCGGGAGCGCACCTCTTCGGCGAACCGGCCCGCCTCCACGCCGTCGGCCGCCACCCGCTCCGCGACAGTCTCCAGCCGCACGATCTCGTGCGCCCGCGCCCCGGCCAGCCGGCCGAGGGCGGGTGGGTCGAGGATCGCCTCCGGCGTGTGGCCGGTGTCCACGCAGAGCGCGTCCAGCCCGGCGGCGGCCATGAACCGCCGGTTCACCTCGGCGGCGCCCAGCTCGGCCCGGCGGGCCAGGTACTCCTCCGGCTCGGCGTGGGCGCCGAGCCCGAGGACGGGCGGGCACCAGCGCCGCAGCGCGAAACCGACCTGGGTGTCGAACATGCTCACGCCGGGCGGTCCCGCGGTCTCCGCCTCGGTGAGCGCCTCCTCGAACGCCGTCCTGCCGAGGTCCTCGCCGAGGACACCGTGGCAGTGGTGGTCGACCAGCCGCAGCGACTCCAGATACTCCAGCACGGCTCCCGCATCCTCCCTGAAACACGACTGCGTTCTCCCTACGATGCCCTTACGGAGCGTGTTCACCTCCGCCGCCACCCGACGAGGAGCCAGCAGCCGTGGAACCCACCTCGCACACCTCCCTCCAGGGCGGCGACGCCGGAGAGCAGGCCCTGGACGGGCACGACCGGGCCCGGCTGGGCGCCCGCGCGGCCGAGGCGGCGCGCCGGCTGGCCGGCGAGGGCATCGTCGCCGTCGCGCTGACGTGGGTGGACGTCAGCGGGATCACCCGCACCAAGACCGTCCCGGTGGAACGGCTGGAGCACGCCGCGGCGTGGGGCGTCGGGATGTCCCCGGTGTTCGACGTGTTCCTGCTGGACGACTCGATCGTGTCCGGGCGCCACATCGGCGGCCCGACCGGCGACCTGCGACTGCACCCCGACCTCGACCGGCTCGTCCCGCTGGCCGCGCTCCCGGGCTGGGCGCACGCGCCCGCGCACCGCTACGCCCAGGACGGATCCGTCCACCCGCTGGACGCGCGGGCCCTGCTGCGCCGCGAGGCCGACCGGCTCGCCGGGCTCGGCTACGCGGTGCGGGCCGCGTTCGAGATCGAGTGGGCGGTGTCGGACGGCGACGGCGAGGACTTCTCCCCCGCCTGCAAGGGCCCCGCGTACGGGATGACGCGGGTCACCGAGCTGGCCGACTACCTGCGGGACCTCCTGAGGTCCCTCAAGGCGACGGGCGTGAGGGTCGTCCAGCTGCACCCGGAGTACGCGCCCGGGCAGTACGAGGTGTCCGTGGCCGCCGAGGACCCGGTCGGCGCGGCCGACACCGCCGTGCTCGTCCGGGAGACGATCCGGGCGGTGACGATCCGGCACGGGATGGCCGCCTCGTTCTCCCCCAAGGTGGAGGCCGACTCGGTCGGCAACGGCGCGCACGCCCACCTCAGCCTGTGGCGGGACGGCACGGCGGGCGGCACGGCGGGCGGCGCGGTGAACGCGATGGCGGGCGGCCCCGGACCGTACGGGATGACGGCGGCCGGGGAGGCGTTCGCCGCGGGCATCCTGCGCCGGCTGCCCGCGCTGCTGGCGGTCGGCGCGCCGTCGGTGGCGAGCTACCTGCGGCTGGTCCCGTCGCACTGGTCCGGCGCGTACGCGTGCTGGGGGCTGGAGAACCGGGAGGCCGCGCTGCGGTTCGTGACGGGGGCCGACGGCGAGCGGGCCACCGCCGCGAACCTGGAGGTCAAGTGCCTGGACGCCGCCGCCAACCCGTACCTGCTGCTGGCGGCGCTGCTCGCGGCCGGGCGGGACGGCCTCGGCGCCGGGCTGAGGCTGCCGGAGCCGGTCGACGTGGACCCGGCGGGCCTGGCGGAGGAGGAGCGCGCCGCCCGGGGCATCGTCCCGCTGCCTGCGTCGCTGGCCGAGTCGGTCGCGGCGTTCGAGGCCGACGCCGTCCTGCGCGAGGCGCTCGGCGAGGCCGTCACCGACACGGTGGCGGCGGTGCGGCGCGGGGAGATCGCGCTGCTGGACGGGGCGACGCCGCAGCAGGTGGCCGCCGCCACCCGCTGGCGGCACTAGCGGCGCTCCGGCCCTCCGCCGCCCCCGCCCGCCGCGACCGGACCCGGATCGAACCGCTGCACGCGCATCTGCGGTCTGCCGCAGGCGCAGCGGGTGTAGACGACCACTCCCTCGGAGGTCAGGTGCCGTGACAGCACCTCGTAGACATCGGACTCAGGCCAGCCACAGCATGGACATTCCACCGCGTATCCCAGGGACGTCTGTAAGGGTTATAAACAAGATAACATTTACTGATCGGCTGCGGGACCGGAGGCCCGGGTAATGCGCATCACTGGATACAAGAGCCATGGGGTGGCGGCGGCCGCCGCGCTGGTCAACGCCGTGACGGCGGCCGGCGGGGACGACTCCCCCGACGCGCTGCGCCGCCTCCTGCGGGACAACCAGTTCTTCTGGCAGGAGTTCGAGGACGCCGACGCCGCCGACTTCCGGCGCTGGGGCCGGGTCCTGCGCCCCTTCTTCGAGGCGGCCCGGCTGGAGGAGGCGACGGCGATGCTGAACCGGTTGATGCTGGAGATCCCGATGCACCCGCACCTGGCCGACCACGAGCCGCACGGCCTGCACATGCACTACGCGCCGCCGTCGTCCCGCCTGGTGGAGCGGTTCCGGGCGACCACGCTGATGAACCTCGCCGAACTGGTCGTCGAGCACGGGCTCGGCCGGACCGGCGTCTGCGCCGCCGACGGCTGCGACCGCGTGTACGCCGACACCTCGCGGGCGGGGCGGCGCCGGTTCTGCTCGGAGTCCTGCGCGAACCGGACGAACGTCGCCGCGTTCCGCGCCCGCCGGCGGGATTGACCCTCGCCGCCCCCGCACCCCGTCGTTTTGTGATCTTCGTCCACCCCTGTGACCTTTGCCCGCCTGCGGGAATGACAGAGCGCATGTCGCTCGTGTTCTTCCGCCGCCGCTCCGGCGAAGGTGATCGCGGGGGCCGCTCGCCGCTGCGCGTGGCCACGGAGGTGCGGTCCACCGCCTACCGCATCGCCCGCCTGACGATCACCGCCACGCTGGCGTTCGTGCTGGCCCTCACGGTGCTGCCGGCCGGCGGGCCGCAGCCGCTGCTGGCGCCGCTGACCGCGCTGCTCGTCGTGCAGTTCTCCGTCTACCAGACGATCAAGGCGAGCGTCCTGCGGGTCGCCGCCGTCACCTCGGGGGTGCTGATCGCGGTGCTGGCCGCGGGCACCATCGGGTTCTCCTGGTGGACGCTCGGCCTGACGATCCTCGCCGCCCTGGTCATCGGGCACGCGCTGCGCCTCGGCGAGCACGTGCTGGAGGCGCCGATCTCCGCGATGCTGATCTTCGCGCTGGGGTCGGCCAGCGAGGCGGGCGCCGCCGACCGCGTCCTGGAGACGCTGATCGGCGCCGCCACCGGTCTGGCGGCGACGCTGCTGGTGCCGACCGTGCGGGTGCGGCCCGCGGAGGAGGCCGTCCAGGACGTCGCCGAGAAGCTGCGGGAGCTGGTCGCCGGCATCGCCGACGGGCTGCGCGGCGAGCGCACCGAGGACGAGGCGGCCCGCTGGCAGGCGGAGGCCGAGCGCCTCGCCCGCGAGCTCGGCCGCACCGACCGGGAGCTCGGCGCCGCCGAGGAGAGCGTCCGGCTCAACCCCCGGACGCGGGCGCGGCGGCTCATCGACGCCGGCGTCGCGCTGCGCAACGCCATGGAGACGATGGAGCACTTCACGCTGTCGCTGCGGGGGCTCACCCGGTCCCTGGCCGACGACGAGCGGCTCGGCGACCGGGGCCGGCTGCTGACCGACCCGGAGCTGCGCCGCGAGCTCGGCGACGCGCTGGCCGGGATCGCCGCCAGCATCGCCTCCTACGGCCGGCTGGCCCGCTCCGACCTGACCCGCGACGCCCGGCCGTTCCTCGCCGAGCACGAGCTGGAGGTCCGGGTGGACGTGGCCCGCGAGCGCCGAGCCCGGCTCACCCGGCGGCTGCACGAGCGGGCCGCGGCCGGGGACCTGTGGCCGCTGTACGGCGAGGTGTCCATGGACATCGACCGGCTCATCGAGAACCTGCGCGTCGAGCACCGGGCCCGCGCCCGCGAGCACTGGCGGCGGCACCGCGGCGCCTCGCGGCACCTGCCCGCGCGGCCCGTCCAGGTCGTCCAGCAGGCCGGGCAGCAGCTGCGCCGGGCGGCCGGGTCCGCGGTCGCGGCCGCCGAGCGCGGCGCCGGCGAGATCGAGACGCGCCACAACCGGCCCGCGCAGGGCGAAGACCCGCCCCCGGGGGGATAGGGACGGGTCTTCGCGCGGGGCTTGGGGCCCCGGTGGGACGGTCAGCGGAAGGTGGGCTCCAGGACGTCGACGCCGCGGGTGTTGTCGGCGACGTAGACGTACTTGCCGTGCCAGTACGGCTGCCAGGACGCGGCGTCCGCCGGGCGGTAGTAGGCGACCTGCCGCGGGTTCGTCGGGTCCGTGACGTCCAGGAAGCGGGTGCCCTGCGAGTAGAACGACTGGGCGATCACGCCGTCGCGCACGTCGAAGTAGTGCGCCGAGCAGTCCGTGCTCTCGGGGTCGCTGCCCTCCTTGCCCGCCACGCCCCACGTCGCGACGGTGTTCAGGCGGAACTTGTGCTCCGGCGTGGACCGCCAGCCCTCACCGCCGTAGGAGCCCTTCAGCGACGCGATGACGAGCAGTCCGTCGTTGGCGCAGCCGTCGTTGAACGTCTCCTCGGTGACGTACAGCAGCTTCCCGTCGCCCCACCGGCGCGGGTCGGCGGCCTGGTCCCGGGTCCGCCCGACGGCCCGGTAGCTGTTGTGCATGAAGGTGGAGTTGGTGGTGGCCTCGTCCAGCCCGCCGCCCGCGTACGGGACGGGGTCGACCGCGGTGGCCTTGCGCCACTTCTTCTGCACCGGGTCGTAGTGGCGGCCGGTCGTGTAGTAGCCGCGCACGCCGCCGCGCCCCGAGGCCCAGGCGACCCCTTCGGAGTCGACCTGGATGTCGTGGGTGTAGTCGGTCTTGCCGTCGTTGCGGCCCGTGTCGATCGGGTCCTTGTGGACCTTCGGCTTGGCGGGGTCGCGGACGTCGGTGACCCAGACGGGGCGCCCGCCCCAGTCCGCGGGCATCCAGCTGGCCTTCGCGGGGCCGCCCGTCCACAGGTACTTGCAGTCGTCCACGCAGGTCGTCGTGTGTCCCGCGGGCACCGTCACGTAGGTGATCTGGCGCAGGCTCTCCGGCTTGGAGGCGTCCACGACGTAGATGCCCGACTCGCCGGTGGCGGTGGTGCCGCCGAACGCGCGCGGGTCGCGGGACAGGTAGATGATCTTGCGCTTGGGGTCGAAGTCGGTGTCCTCGGTCTCCCACATGCCGGGCATGTTCAGCTGCCCGACCAGCTTGGGGACGCGGGGGTCGGCGCTGATGTCGTAGGCCTTCAGCCCGAACTGGCCGGTCGCGTACATGATCGTCCGCTTGTGCGGGCCCCGGCCGTAGTCCATGAACATCAGGGAGATGGCGCCCTTGGCGTCCGAGACCCCGCCGACGCGCCGCACCCCCTTGACCGCCTCGGACTTCGTGCTCGCGGGGGCCGCCCGGCGGTAGTGCCCGGCGTGGCCGCCGGCGCCCTCGCCCGCGGTGGCGGCGGCCTGCCCGGTCTGCGTCTTGGTGTTCTCCGGCTCGGGCGGGCACGCCCAGGCGCTGCCGGCCATCAGCGCCACGGACGCCGCGACCGCGACGCCGCCCTGCAGCAGGCGTCCGGAGGGAAAGGATGTGCGGGGGAGCATCGCGCCTCCACGGAATGGATCTTCGCAAGCGCCAGTGTGGCCGCCGCCGCGCACTTGATCAACAGTTCGGCAGGTCACGAAATGGCCTCAGCACCGTGAGGACTGGTGGGACCTGACACCGTGGTCTACCCTCCCCTGGGACCGCCCAGCTCCCGGGAGAGGCCAGTGAAGAGCTCAGCCCGCACCGCCGCCCTCGTCGCCGGCGCCGTGGCGGTGCTGGTGGCGCCGGTCGCGGCCCTGAAGGCGTGGAGCGAGCCCGCCGACCCGCGGATCTCGGTCGGCGCCCCGGCGCCCGCGACGCTGCTGCCCGGCGACGTCCGCGACGCCTCCGGCCGGATGATCGCCAACGCGGTGTGGACGGGCCTGGTCTCCTACGACGCGAAGACCGGCGCGCCCGCGAACGCCGCCGCCGAGTCGGTCACCAGCCCGGACCGGCGCGTCTGGACGGTCCGGCTCCGTCCCGGCGCGACCTTCCAGGACGGCTCGCCCGTCACGTCCCGCTCGTTCACCGGCGCCTGGACGGCCGTGCTGCGCGAGCGCTGGGCCGGGTCGCGGCTGTTCACCGATGTCGCCCGCGTCAAGGGCGCCCGCGCGGGCGAGGACGGTGTTCCGGGCCTGAGGGTGGAGGACGACCGGACCTTCGAGGTGACCCTGGACCGTCCGCTGAGCGGGTTCCCCGCCCTCCTCGGCGACCCGGCGTTCTTCCCGATGCCCGAGAGCGTCCTCGCGTCGCGCGACTGGGCGTCCTACGGCCGCGTCCCGGTCGGCAACGGGCCCTTCCGGGTGACGTCCCGGAGCGCACGGGAGATCGTCCTGAGCCGCCGGTCGGGCGAGGGCAGGTCCGTGGTCGTCAGGGCGATGCCGGACGCGAAGCGCCAGTACGCCGCCGCCGGCGCCGGCGACCTCGACGTCGCCACGCTGGTGCCGCCGGACCGGCACGAGTCGATGGAGGCCGACTTCGGCGACCGGCACCTCGCGGTCCCCGGCCGCGACGTCACCTTCCTGGCGTTCCCGGCCCGGCGGGAGCGGCTGTCGTCCCCGACCGTCCGGACGGCGCTGTCGATGGCGATCGACCGGTCCGCCGTCACCGAGGGTCCCCTCGGCCACCAGTACTCCCCCGCCGACTCGCTCGTCGCGCCGGGCATCCGCCCCGGCCACCGCGAAGGGCAGTGCCGGTTGTGCGTCCACGACTCCAAGGCGGCGGCCGCCGCGCTGGCCGACGCGGGCGGACTCAAGGGCCCGCTGAACCTCTGGTACGAGGCGGGCCGGGGCGACGACGCCTGGGTGAAGGCCGTCGCGCAGCAGCTCGGCAGGGAACTGAAGCTCGACGCCCGCCCCCGTCCCGTCGCCGACCTGCGCGAGGCCGTGGAGTCCCGCGAGGTGGACGGCCCCTTCGTCGTCCACACCACCGCCGCCTACCCCGCCCCCGTCGCCGCGCTGGCGCCGCTGCTAGACGCCGGAACCGGTTTCGACGACGGGTACGCGACCGGCCTCCTCGCCGAGGCCGAGCGCGCGGCCACCCCGGAGGAGGGCGTGGTCCCCGCGCGCCTCGCCGAGAGCGCCCTGCTGCGCGACATGCCCGCGATGCCGCTGTGGTCCCGTCACGACCACCTGGTCTGGTCCGAGCGCGCCCGCGGCGTCACCGCCGACGCCTTCACGGGCCTGCGCCTCGACCGGCTGACCATCGGGGACTGACGCGTAGCCTGACGATCATGACGAACGTGCTGATGCTCTGCGGGAGCCTGCGCAAGGGATCCACGAACGAGGCGGCGCTGCGCACCGCGCAGGCGCTGGCGCCGGACGGGCTCGACATGACGCTCTACGCCGGCATGGGCGACCTGCCGCACTTCAACCCCGACGACGACCGCGAGCCGCTGCACCCGGCCGTCGCGGGACTGCGCGCGGCGATCGGCGCCGCGGACGCCGTGCTGATCTGCACCCCGGAGTACGCGGGCGCGCTGCCCGGCTCGTTCAAGAACCTGCTCGACTGGACGATCGGCGGCGGCGAGATCTACGAGAAGCCCGTCGCCTGGCTGAACGTGGCCTCCCCGGCCGCGCCCACGGGCGGCGGCGACGCGCACGCCTCGCTGCGCAAGGTGCTCGGCTACGCGGGCACCGAGATCGTCGAGGCCGCGTGCGCGCGGATCCCGGTCACCCGGCCCGACGTGGGCGAGGACGGCCTGGTCCGCACCGCGGAGCCGCGCGCGCTCATCGCCGGGGCGGTGGAGGCGCTGCACGCCGCACTCCGGCGTTGACTTACTAGACCAGTCTACCTAGTATCGCCCCCATGACACCTCGGGGCGAGACGCGCGAGCGCGTGCTGCGGACGGCTGCGGAGCTGTTCCAGCGGCAGGGCTACCACGGCACCGGGCTCAACCAGGTCCTCGCGGAGAGCGGGGCGCCGAAGGGCTCGCTGTACTTCCACTTCCCGGACGGCAAGGAGCAGCTCGCGTCCGAGTCGGTCGCGCTGTCCGGCCGCGCGGTGGGCGAGGCGCTCGCGGGCGCCCTCGTCGCCGCGCCGGACGGCCGGGCCGGCCTGGCGGCCCTCGGCGACCACTTCGCGAACGCCCTGCTGGAGTCCGACTTCGGCAAGGGGTGCCCGGTCGCGACGGTGGCGCTGGAGACGGCCGCCGAGAGCGAGACCATCCGCGCCGCCTGCGACGGCACCTACACCGAGTGGCAGGGCGGCATCGCGGCCGCCCTGCGCGGCTGGGGCGTGCCGGACGAGCGCGCCGATCCGCTGGCCGCGCTCGTCCTGTCGTCGGTCCAGGGCGCGGTCATGCTGGCCCGCGTCCGGCGCGACGTGTCCGTCATCCACGAGGTCACCCGCCAGCTCGGCGACCTGCTCTGAAGGAGGACCCATGCGCGTTCACCATCTCGACTGCGCCCCCATGCGGGAGATCGAACCGGCCGACGGGCCGGAGAGCCCGCTGCGGCCCGCGCGGGCCGTGGGCCACGTGCTGCTGGTGGAGACCGACTCGGCGGGCCTCGTGCTCGTGGACGCCGGCATCGGCCTCGGCGACATCGAGCGCCCGTCCGAGCGGCTGCTGGACGACTGGGTGGAGATGGCGGGGCCGACCCTCGACCCGTCCGCGACGGCCGTCCGGCAGGTCGAGGCGCTCGGGTACGCGGCGGCCGACGTCCGGCACGTCGTCCCCACGCACCTGCACCGCGACCACGCGGGCGGGCTGAGCGACTTCCCGGACGCGGCGGTCCACCTCTTCGAGGCGGAGCTCGCCGACGGAGGCAAGACCCCGGCCCAGCTCGCCCACGGCCCGAAGTGGGTCGCCTACGCGGGCGCCGAAGGCGAGACCTGGCACGGCTTCGAGGGCGTCCGGCCGCTGGAGGGCGTCCCCGAGGACGTCCTGCTGGTGCCGCTCGGCGGCCACACGCCGGGCCACGCGGGCGTGGCGGTCCGCGACGGCGACCGCTGGCTGCTGCACGCGGGCGACGCGTACATGTACCACGGGGAGGTCGACCGCCCCGACCCGGTCGTGCACCCGCTGATGGAGCTCGTCCAGGCGGGCGGCGAGGTCGACCGGGAGCTGCGCCTCGCGAACGTGGCCCGGCTGCGGGAGCTGGCGCGCGGCGGCGACATCGAGATCTTCTGCGCCCATGACCCCTGGGAACTGGCCCGTTACCGCTGAGACAGGCGGTGGGTGAGGGCGGTGTGGCGGCGGCCGGCGCCGGCGGTGCGGACGGCGGCGGCCAGGGCCCGGCGCGACCCGACGAGGACCACCAGCTTCTTGGCCCGGGTGATGCCGGTGTAGAGCAGGTTGCGGCGCAGCATCATCCAGGCGCCGGTGGTGAGCGGGATGACGACGGCCGGGTACTCGCTGCCCTGCGAGCGGTGGATCGTGATCGCGTAGGCGTGGGCGAGCTCGTCCAGCTCGTCGAAGGCGTAGTCGACCCTCTCGTCCTCGTCGGTCACGACGGTCAGTGACTGCTCTTCCTGGGACACGGACGCGACGACGCCGACGGTGCCGTTGAAGACGCCGGCCTCGCCCTTGTCGTAGTTGTTGCGGAGCTGGGTGACCTTGTCGCCGACGCGGAACACGCGGCCGCCGTAGCGGCGCTCGGGACGGGCGTCGTCGTGCGGGGTCAGCGCCTCCTGCAGCAGCGAGTTCAGCGCGCCCGCCCCGGCGGCGCCCCGGTGCATGGGGGCGAGGACCTGGACGTCGCGGCGCGGGTCGAGGCCGAACCTGCGCGGGATGCGGTTGGCGACCACGTCGACCGTCAGCTCGGCGGCCTCGTCCTGCTCGTCGCAGGGGAACAGGAAGAAGTCGGGGTAGCCGCGGGTGTGGGGGTGGTCGCCGGAGTTGACGCGGTGCGCGTTGACCACGATGCCCGACTGCTGGGCCTGCCGGAAGATCTTCGTCAGCCGGACGCGCGGGACGGCCTCGGCGCCGAGCAGGTCGGCCAGCACCTCGCCCGCGCCGACGGAGGGGAGCTGGTCGACGTCCCCGACGAGCAGCAGGTGCGCGCCGCGCGGGATCGCCTTCACCAGCTTGTTGGCCAGAATCAGGTCGACCATGGAGCACTCGTCGACGACGACCAGGTCGGCGTCCAGGGGGTTGTCCTGGTCGAACTTCGGGTCGCCGCCGGGCTGGAGCTGGAGCAGCCGGTGCACGGTCGCGGCCTCGTGGCCGGTCAGCTCGGCGAGCCGCTTGGCCGCCCGGCCGGTCGGCGCCACCAGCACGATCTTGGCGTGCTTGGCGGCGGCCAGCTCCACCACCGAGCGGACGGTGAAGCTCTTGCCGCAGCCGGGACCGCCGGTCAGCACGGCCACCTTGGACGTCAGCGCGAGCTTGACCGCGTCCTCCTGCTCGGGGGCGAGGGCCTGGCCGGTGCGCTGCTTCAGCCACGGCAGCGCCTTGCCCCAGTCGACGCCGGCGAACGCCTTGAGCCGGTCGGCGGGCGCGTCGAGCAGCTCCAGCAGCCCGCGGGCCAGGGAGCGTTCGGCCCGGTGGAACGGGACGAGGTACACGGCGGGGATCGTCGCGGCGTCCTCGCCGTCTCCCGGGATCGGCTCCCGGACGACGCCCTCCTCGCCCGCCAGCTCGTCGAGCGCCGGGACGATCAGCTCGCGCCCGACGCCGAGGATCTTCTCCGCCGCCGTGACGAGGTTGGGCTCGGGCAGGAAGCAGTGCCCGTCGTCGGCGGCCTCCGACAGCGTGTACTGCAGGCCCGCCTTGATCCGTTCGGGGCTGTCGTGCGGGATGCCGACGGCCTGCGCGATGGTGTCGGCGGTCTTGAACCCGATGCCCCACACGTCCGAGGCGAGCTGGTAGGGCCGCTTGCGGACGGTGTCGATCGAGGCGTCCCCGTACTGCTTGTAGATACGGACGGCCAGGGACGTGGAGACGCCGACGCCCTGCAGGAAGACCATGACCTCCTTGATGGCCTTCTGCTCCTGCCAGGCGTCCCCGATGCGCTTGGTGCGCTTGGGGCCGAGGCCCTGGACCTCGACGAGCCGCTCCGGCTCCTCCTCGATGACGCGCAGGATGTCGGTGCCGAAGTGCCCGACCATCCGGTCGGCCATCACCGGCCCGATGCCCTTGATCATGCCGGAGCCGAGGTAGCGGCGGATGCCCTGGATCGTCGCCGGCAGGACGGTCGTGTAGGAGTCGACCTCGAACTGCTTGCCGTACTTCGGATGCGAGCGCCACCGCCCGACCAGGCGCAGGCTCTCCCCCACCTGCGCGCCGAGCAGCGCGCCCACGACCGTGAGCAGGTCGGGTCCGCTCTTGGCGGTCGCGACGCGCGCGACGGTGTAGCCGGTGTCCTCGTTGGCGTAGGTGATCCGTTCCAGCACCGCCTCCAGCTCCGCCGGACGCGGCGTGGCGGGTGGGTTCGGGGAGGCCGGCACGCCCACCATGGTGCCCGATCGGCCCGGTGGGATGGCCGGATCCGGCAGACGTTCTGGATCTTCCCGTGATCGCGACATACGTTCCGGGCGCACCCGTACACCAGCACCCATACAACGCGTACTGGGAGGTATCACCGGTGTTCCGCTCCCGAACCCGGGCACTGGCCGCGGCCGGCGGCCCCGCCCTGTCCGTCGTCCTCGCGCTCGCGGCCGCTCCGGCCGCGGCCTCGCCCCCCGCCCCCGCGAAGGACGGTCCGATCGCGGGTTTCACCGCGAAGAGCGCGCAGTGGCAGCGCCGGTACGAGCGGCTGCTGTCGGCCGTCCCGTCCGCGCGGACGGCCCGCGACCTCGACGCCGAGCTGGCGCGCGAGCCCGCGCTGGCCACCACGACCGGCGACCGGAACCGCGTCGGGCGCATCGTCGCCCGCCTCCGGTCGTACGGCCTGCGCCCCGAGGTCAGGACGTACTACGCCTACCTGTCCATGCCGGAGCGAGTGCGGGTCGAGATGACGGCGCCGCGGCGCCGGACGCTGCCGGTCAAGGAGAAGCGGCGCCCCTGGCAGGAGTTCTACGACGAGGTCATCCCCTCCCACAACGGCATGTCGCCGTCCGGGGACGTGCGGGGCGAGGTCGTCTATGCCAACTACGGCCGCCCCGAGGACTTCGCGCTGCTCGCCAGGAACGGCGTCTCGGTCAAGGGCAAGATCGTCCTCGTCCGGTACGGGGCGGTGTTCCGCGGCATCAAGCCGCGCGAGGCGGCCCGGCGCGGCGCCAGGGCCGTGCTCATCTACTCCGACCCCGCCGACGACGGGTCCGCGCGCGGCCCGGTGTACCCGGCCGGGCCGTGGCGCGCCTCCGACGGCATCCAGCGCGGCAGCATCGCGCAGATCCAGCTCGCGGCCGGAGACCCCCAGACGCCCGGCTGGCCGTCGGTGAAGGGCGCGCGGCGCGTCCCGCCGTCGGAGGCGCCGATGCTGAAGGGCCTCATCCCGACCACGCCCATCTCCTACGGCGCGGCCGAACCGCTGCTGCGCGCGTTGAAGGGCGAGGAAGTGCCGAAGGAATGGCAGGGCGGCCTTCCGTTCACGTACCGGTTCGGGCCGGGCGGGACGCGGGCTCACCTGGACCTGAAGAACACCTTCGAGGTGCGCCCGCTGTGGGACGTCATCGTGCGGATCCCCGGCAGCGAGCACCCCGAGCAGGAGGTCATGCTCGGCGCGCACCACGACTCCTGGGCGTACGGCAGCAGCGACAACCTGTCCGGCACCGAGAACGTGCTTCAGGTGGGGCGCGCCCTGGGGACGCTGCTCAAGAAGGGGTGGCGTCCTAAGCGCACGGTCTCCTGGCCACGTGGGACGGCGAGGAGTACGGGCTGTTCGGCTCCACCGAGTACGCCGAGCAGCGCGCGGACCTGCTCCGCAACACCGTCGCCTACGTGAACATGGACGGCGCCGGAGGGTCGCGGTTCGGCGCGTCGGCGACGCCCGCGCTGGACCGCTCGGTCATCGACGCCTCCAAGGAGGTGCGCTGGCCCGGCACGGACGGGACGCTGTACGAGGCGTGGAAGGCGCAGAACGCCGGCGAGACCCCGATCGACCGCATCGGCGGCGGCTCGGACTTCCAGGCGTTCTTCCAGCGGTACGGGGTGCCCGCCATGGACGTCGGCGCCGCGTCGCCGGGATCGTCCGGGAACTACCACTGCTCCTGCGACGACTTCTACTGGATGGAGCACTTCGGCGACCCGTCCTGGGAGTACCACGCGGCGATGTCGCGGCTGGCCGGCATCGCGACGCTGCGGCTCGCCAACGCCGACGTGATCGCGATGGGCTACCGCCCGTACGCGCAGGAGACGGCCCGGTACCTCGCCGACTTCACCGCCGAGCAGCGCGGGCGGCTCGGGTCCGTGGTCGTGGACGTCTCGCGCGACATCGCGCAGGCCAGGGCCTGGCAGCGGGCGGCGGAGGCGCTCCAGGCGCGCGCCGACGAGGCGCTCCGCGCGGGCGACACCGCCGCGTTCCGCCGCCTCAACGACAAGATCATGCAGACGGAGCGGGACCTGCTTGCGCGGGCCGGGCTGCCGGGCCGCCCCTGGTACCGGCACCAGATCTACGCGCCCGGGATCGACACCGGCTACGCCACGCAGCGGCTGCCCGGGCTGAACGACGCGCTGTTCACGGACCGCGACGTCCGCGCCGCCAGGGTGCAGGAGGCCCGCCTGTTCGAGGGCCTGCGCGCCGCCACCCGCACCCTCACCCCGGAGGAGTGACCCGGAAGGCATTCCCGCCGGAAACCGGCCATGCCACCCCAAGATCATGTTATTTTCCCCGCTCACCCCCATGTGGATCATGCGGGGACGGTGATCGGGAGGGGACGCGATGGCGCAGGGGCTCAGTCGGCGGGACTTCGGCAGGCTCATGGGATCCGCGGGGCTCGGCCTCGCGGCGCCCGCACTCGTCGGAGGATGCGGCACGGCGTCCCAGCGGGCGGCGACGCGGGCGGGCACGCGGACGTGGCGGGTCACCGGGACGGCGGGCGCCGGGCTCGGCGGCTTCGACACCGCCGTCAAGTCGCTGATGCAGGCCCGGAACATCCCGTGCGGATCGCTCGCCGTCATGCGCAAGGGCAAGCTCGTGCTCGCGCGCGGCTACACCTGGAGCGACGACGCGGCGCTGAGCGTCCAGCCGACGTCGCTGTTCCGGCTCGCCAGCCTCAGCAAGGCCGTCACGGCGACGGCGGTCACCCGGCTCGTCCAGGACGGCAAGCTCAGCCTGTCGGCGCGGGTGACCGACCTGCTGACGCTGACGCCGCCGCCCGGCCAGTCCGCCGACCCGCGCCTCTCCCAGGTGACGGTGCGGCGGCTGCTGCAGCACCTCGGCGGCTGGGACCGCGACGTCTCCGGCGACCCGACCTACCGCGACCGCGCCACGGCGCAGCTGCTGGGCGTTCCGCTGCCGATCACCCGGGAGCACATGGTCCAGTACGGGACGGGCCTGAAACTCGACCACGACCCCGGCACCGCGTTCGCCTACAGCAACTACGGCTACCTGCTCCTCGGCCAGATCATCGCCAAGGCCGCGGGCATGGGCTACGAGCAGTACGTCCAGCAGAACGTGCTGGGCCCCATGGGGATCACTCGGATGCGGCCCGGCCGGTCGCTGGAGGCCGACCGCGCGCCCGGGGAGGTGCCCTACTTCTCGCAGCGAACCGGCCCGTCGGTGTTCGACGCGGCCGGGACGACCCTCCCGGCCCCCTACGGCACGTTCAACGTGGAGAACCGCACCGCGATGGGCGGCTGGCTCGCGTCCGCCGTCGACTACGTGCGCTTCACCCGGATCCACGACGGTGGGACGAGCGTGCTGAACTCCTCCTCGATCGCCTCGATCTTCGCCAAGCCGGAGACAGGCCTGAACTCGGGCGGGTCCTACTACGGCTTCGGCTGGTACGTGCGCGACGTGACGGGAGGCCGGAACACCTGGCACTCCGGCGCCCTCGACGGAACGAGCACGATCGTGACCCGCCGCTACGACGGCGTGACCTGGGCGCTGCTGTTCGACCAGCGCGACGACCCCTCCGGGCTCACCTACGAGTACGACGACTTCAGCGCCCCGCTGCACAAGGTCGCGAACGCGGTGACGACCTGGCCGTCCACGGACCTGTTCGGCACGTACTTCTGACCCGCCCGCGGGGCTAGACCCGCGGCGCGGCGGCGGCCGCGGGCGTGGCGCCCGCCGAGACCTCCAGCACGCCCGTCTCGGTGACCAGCGCGGTCACGAGGCGGGCGGGCGTGACGTCGAACGCGGGGTTGTACGCGCCCACCCGCTCCGGTGCGGTCCTCGCGCCGCCCCAGGCCAGGATCTCCCCGGCGTCGCGCTCCTCGATCGGCACGCCCGCGCCGTCGGGGAGCGCGAGGTCGACCGTGCTCCACGGGGCGGCGACCACCAGCGGGATCCCGGCCTCCCGGCAGGCCAGCGCCACGCCGACCGAGCCGATCTTGTTGGCGGTGTCGCCGTTGGCGGCGATCCGGTCGGCGCCGATGACCGCGACGTCCACCAGCCCGCGCAGGACGGTGCTCGGCGCGGCCCCGTCCGCCTGCACCACGCAGGGGATGCCGGCCTGGTCGAGCTCCCACGCGGTGAGCCGCGCGCCCTGCAGCAGGGGGCGGGTCTCGTCCGCGTAGACGATCTCGACGCGTCCCCGGCCGTGCAGTTCCCGGACGACGCCGAGGGCCGTCCCCCAGCCGGCGGTGGCGAGCGAGCCGGCGTTGCAGTGCGTCAGCACGCGCAGGGGCCGGTCCCCCGCCCGGGCGAGGATCCAGTCGGCGCCGAAGGCCCCGATGGCCCGGTTGCCGCGCACGTCCTCGTCCAGCAGGGCCTGGGCCTCCGCCGCCACCGCGTCGGCGCCCTTCGCGACGAACGGCAGGACCCGGTCCACCCCGGCGGCGAGGTTCACCGCCGTGGGGCGGGCCTCCCGGACGCGGGCGATCGCGGCGTCGCGCCCGGCGGCGTCCCAGCCCTCGCGCTCGGCCTGGCGCACCGCGACGGCGACGCCGAACGCGCCCGCCACGCCCAGCGCGGGGGCGCCCCGCACCACCAGCCGCCGGATCGCGTCGACGAGCGCGTCGACGTCGCGGACCGCGAGGAACTCCACCCGGTGGGGCAGGAGGGTCTGGTCCAGCAGGCGCAGGGCGTCGCCCGTCCATTCGATGGTCGGCACATCGGTCGTCATATCTCCATCATGCCTAAAAATGCCGCGAAGCCCGGCCCTATCGGGCTTTCGGACCTGCCCGGCTCCCCGGCGTGACCTGCGACAACTTGACACAGGTCGAACTCATGTTCGAGATTTGTGCGGGAGGATGCGAGAGGAGGGCGAGCGTGCCGGAGGCGGCCCTGCGGGATCTTGCGGCGGCGCTGGAGGACACCGGCCCGGCGGCGCTCACGGGCGCCGGACCGGGGACCGTGCCGGTGCTGCCCGCCCTGCGGACCGTGGTCCCCGGCGGCGGGCTGCGCCCCGGCTCGGTCGTCGGCCTGGACGGCCCCGGCGCCGCCTCCCTCGGCCTCGCCCTCGCCGCGGGCGTGTCCCGGCACGGCGGCGAGGACGGCGCCGGCGGCTGGTGCGCGGTCGTCGGCCTGCCGGGGTTCGGCGTGGCCGCCGCGGCGGGCATGGGCGCCGCGCCCGAGCGACGAAGCTCAGCGCGGAGAAGCTCGTCGTGAAGTCGCCGAGGCGGAGTTTCCGGGTGGCGCCACTCTCGAGTCAAGACCTCCAGG
>NZ_JBFARL010000150.1:0-19939 GCF_040674655.1 Actinomadura sp. NPDC049753
GTCCCCGACATCGCCGCCGAGGGCGCGCCCCGCCGCGTGCGCGCCAACGTGGAGGCGCCCGGCCTGATCCACACTGTGTTGGGCCGCGGCGGCCGCCGACTGGGCGGCGCAGCGCGGCTTCCCCGGCCACCAGCTTCCGGTCGGCGTGGTGACCGGGCTGCTCGGGGGCGGGTACCTGGTCTGGCTCCTCGTGACCGAACGCAAGACGGGACGGATGTGATGAAGGACGCGACCGCGCGGCTCGCCGGTGCCGGGCTCACCCTGGCCTACGACAAGCGCACCATCGCCGAGGACCTCGACGTGGCGGTCCCGGAGGGCTCGTTCACGGTGATCGTGGGGCCGAACGCGTGCGGCAAGTCGACGCTGCTGCGCGCGCTGGCGCGGATCCTCAGGCCCGCCGCCGGGACGGTCGTGCTGGACGGCCGCCCCATCGCCGACTGGCCCGCCAAGAAGCTGGCGCGGACGCTCGGGCTGCTGCCGCAGTCGTCCATCGCGCCGGAGGGGATCACGGTCGCCGACCTGGTCTCGCGCGGCCGGTACCCGCACCAGAGCCTGCTGCGGCAGTGGTCCAGGGAGGACGAGCGGGTCGTCGCCGAGTCGATGGCCGCGACCGGCGTCGGGGACCTCGCCGACCGGCATGTGGACGAGCTGTCGGGCGGCCAGCGGCAGCGGGTCTGGATCGCCATGGTGCTCGCCCAGCAGACGCCGCTGCTGCTGCTGGACGAGCCGACGACCTACCTGGACATCGCGCACCAGATCGAGGTGCTCGACCTGTGCGCGCGGCTGCACGAGGAGGGCCGGACGGTCGTCGCCGTCCTGCATGACCTCAATCACGCCGCCCGCTACGCCACGCACATGATCGCGATGCGGGACGGCCGGATCGCGGCGGAGGGCGACCCGTCCGCCGTCGTCACCGCCGACCTGGTGGAGCAGGTGTTCCGGCTGCCGTGCCGGGTGATCGACTGCCCGGAGACCGGGACCCCGCTGGTCGTCCCGGCGGCCCGCGCCCGCATCGCCGCCCCGCGCTAGCGCCCGCCGCCCGGGCGGAGGCACGCCCGGAATCGTTGTAGCCTCATAATGGTTGTAGGGCTATAACGATTGGAGGCGGCGTGCCCGAACTCAGTCCCCGGCGCCGGCTGGCGGTGCTGGCCATCTGCTGCCTGAGCCTGCTCATCGTCAGCCTGGACAACACGATCCTCAACGTCGCGCTCCCGTCGCTCCAGCGCGACTTCCACAGCTCGCTGTCGGGCCTTCAGTGGACGATCGACGCGTACCTGATCGTCCTGGCGTCCCTGCTGCTGCTGTCCGGCTCGACCGCCGACCGGATCGGGCGGCGCCGCGTGTTCCAGACGGGGCTCGCGCTCTTCTCCGTCGGGTCGGTGCTGTGCAGCCTCGCGCCGTCGCTCGGCCTGCTCGTCGCCGCCCGGGTGGTGCAGGCGGTCGGCGGGTCGATGCTCAACCCGGTCGCGATGTCGATCATCACGAACGTGTTCACCGGGCCGCGCGAGCGGGCCCGCGCCATCGGCGTCTGGGGCGCCGTCGTCGGGCTCAGCATGGCGATGGGACCGCTGGTCGGCGGAGTGCTGGTCGACTCGGTCGGCTGGCGTTCGATCTTCTGGTTGAACGTGCCGATCGGGCTCGCCGCGCTGGTGCTGACCGCGCTGTTCGTCCCCGAGTCGCGCGCCCCGCGCCCCCGCCGCCCCGATCCGCTCGGCCAGGCGTTCATGATCCTGCTGCTCGGGACGCTGACCTACGCGATCATCGAGGCGCCCGGCCGCGGCCTGGCCGACCCCGCCGTCTACGGCGCCGCGATCGTCGCCGCGGCGGCCCTCGCCGGGTTCGTCGTCCACGCGCTGCGCACCCCCGAGCCGCTGATCGACCTGCGCTTCTTCCGCAGCGTCCCGTTCTCGGGCGCGACCGTCATCGCGGTCAGCGGGTTCGCCGCGCTCGGCGGATTCCTCTTCCTCAACACCCTCTACCTGCAGAACGTGCGCGGGCTGTCGGCGCTGCACGCGGGGCTGTTCCTGCTGCCGATGGCGGCGATGACCGCCGCGTCCGCCCCGCTGTCGGGACGGCTCGTCGGCGGCCGCGGCCCGCGGCTCCCGCTCCAGATCGCGGGTGCGGCGATGCTCGCCAGCGGCCTGCTGTTCGCCGCGTTCGACGCCGAGACCCGCGACGTCACGCTGTTCGCCGCGTACGTGCTGTTCGGTCTCGGGTTCGGCATGCTGAACTCGCCGATCACGAACACCGCCGTGTCGGGGATACCGCGCGCCCAGGCGGGCGTCGCCGCGGCGGTCGCCTCCACCAGCCGGCAGATCGGGCAGGCGCTCGGCGTCGCGGTGATCGGCGCCGTGCTCGCCGCCGGGACGTCCGCGGCGCACCCCGCCTCGGACGCCTTCGTGTCGGCCGCCCGACCGGCATACTGGATCCTCGCCGGATGCGCCGGCGCCGTCCTGGTGCTGGGCACGGCCACCACGGGCCGGCGGGCCGCCCGCAGCGCGGCGCGCACGGCCGGCCTGTTCGGCGGCGACGAGCCGGCGCCGGACGCACGCGATGTGACGGGAGCGAGTGCGCGATGACCGAGCCCGCAGTCCAGCACGCCGACGCCGCCGCGCGGGCGTGGCACAACCTGCGGGTCCTGCTGCACGAGCGGGGCGACCGGCGCCGTGAGGTCACCGACGCGCTCGGCATGAGCTTCTTCCGGGTCAAGGCGCTGCGGTACGTCGCCGCGGCGAGCGCGCCGCTGACGCTGCGCGACCTCGCCGAGAGGCTGCTCACCGACCGCCCCTACGTCACCCTGGTGGTGGACGACCTGGTCGGGCGGGGCCTGGTCGAGCGGACCGAGAACCCCGCCGACCGCCGATCCAAGATCGTGACCGCGACGGCGGCGGGGCGGGCCGCCGCGGCCGAGGCCGAGCGGATCCTGGACACCCCGCCGCCGTCGCTCTACGACCTCCCGGCCGAGGACCTCGCGGTCCTCGACCGGGTCGCGGCGCGCCTGGTCTCCGAAGGCTGACCGCGGGCCGGGGCGTGCGTCCCGGCGATCCTCAGGCCCCGGCGGGAACCTTGTACTTCCCGGCCGCCTCCGACTCCATGGGCTGCCGCTCGACGACCAGCCCGCCGAGCGCCTTGGCGTCCGTCCGCAGGATGTAGGTCTTGCGGGTTCCGGGCTCGTCCACCTTGGAGAAGTCCATCGGCGTGCCGTAGCCGCCGTCGTGGGCGGTGGTGGAGCGGTGCGCGGTGATCAGCCCCTCGCGGGTGAGGTCCTTGGCCGCGCACGCCTTCTTCAGCGCGTCCGCGAAGATGACCGCGCCCGTGTACCCGTTGACGACGGCGCTGTCGCGCGGCTGCCCCGGGTACTTCTTCCCGTAGTCGTCCGCCAGCTTCCTGATCGGCGCCAGGTCGGACGAGACGGGCGCGCCGGCGCTGGCGAGGTAGAAGTCCTTCAGCAGCGCGGGCGCGGCCGCGGTCCGCAGGAGCTGCGGGGAGAACCCGGAGTTGCTCGCCACGATCGGCGCCGTCATGCCCTTGGCGCGGGCGAGGCCCGCCAGCGACGCCCCCTGCCGGGGCCCGGCGCTCATCAGGATCGCCTTGACGCCCGCGCTCTTCAGCGCCGCGACCTGGGCGGACATGTCGTTGTCGGTCGCCTTGATCTTCTGTTCGACGAGCGTCAGGCCGAGCTCGCCCGCCGCGTACTTCGCTCCGGCGAGCGCGCTCTCGCCGTAGTCGCCCTCGAAGTACACGTGCCCGACCTTGTCGCCCCTGGCGATGCCCTTCTCCCGGGTGAGGAAGTCCAGGGCGTTGATCATGTCGATGTCGTAGGTGGTGCCGGTGACCTGGATGTACCTGCTGCCGAGCAGCGTCGTCGACCAGGCGTTCGGGATGACGAACATCTTGTCGGCCGTGATGCGGCCCTTCAGCGCCGTCACCATCGGCGAGCCGACGAACTGGGCGATGCCGATGACGCTCGACTGCATCTCGCTGTACCCGGCGACGGCCTTCTGCACGTCGTAGCCGTGGTCGCGGACGACCAGCTCGACCTTGCGCCCGCAGACGCCGCCCTGGGCGTTCAGCTGCTCGAAGTACATCCGCTGCGCCTGGGTGAGGCTCTTGCCGAGCGGCGCGTACACGCCGGTCAGGTCGGTCTCGACGCCGACGCGGATCGTGCCGTCGGTGACGCCCGGCCCGGTCTTCACACCGTCCGAACCGGTGCCGCCGGACCCGCCGGACGCCTTGCCGCTGCAGCCCGACGCCATGCCCAGCGGCAGCGCCACGGCCAGCGCCGCCGCGGCGAGGCGCGCCGCGCCGAACCTGGGGATGCGCTTCATATCGCTTGCTCCTCTTGCTCGAATCGGGTGAGGGGACGGGAGGCCCGGCGCCGGGACGCGGCGGTGCGCAGCCGCGCCCACGCCCCGGTCAGGCCGCCGGGGAGGAAGAGCACGACGGCGACGACGGCGGCGCCGTACAGGATCCGGGCGGCCTCGGCGGGGGAGACGCCGCCCGAGCCCGGCGCGGCGACGAGCGGCAGGTCGTCGCCGAAGCGGGTGAGGAGCTGGGGCAGGACGGAGACGAACACCGCGCCCGCGACGGCCCCGGCCGCGGTGCCGAGCCCGCCGATGACGATCATGGCGAGGTAGTCCAGGGACAGGAACATGCCGAAGTAGTCGGGCACGGTCCGCCGGAACGCCAGCGCGAGCAGCGCCCCGGCCGCGCCCGCGTACATCGACGACAGCACGAACACGCCGGCCCGGTAGCGGGCCACCGGGACGCCCATGACCGCCGCCGCGACCTCGTGGTCGCGGACGGTGTTGAGGGCCCGCCCGGGCCGTCCGCGCAGGATGCCGCGCGCGATCCACACGGCCGGGACCAGCAGCGCGACGGCGAGGAACCACAGCCGCTCCAGCGCGCCGAGCGGGACGGCGAACACCACCAGTTCGGGGGCGTCGTCGAAGCGGAACCCGGCGATCTCCAGCGGCGGGACGTCCCGCCCGTTGAACCCGCCGGTGACGCTCTCGGCGTTGAACAGCAGGTGCTGCCCGATGAAGATCAGCGCGAGGGACGCGATGCCGAGGTAGGTGCCGCGCAGCCGTCCCGCGATGGGGCTGAACAGCCCGCCCGCGACGCCCGCGAGCAGGATCGCGCCGAGGAACGCCAGCGGGGTCGGCAGCCCGAGGCCCGCGAGCCGCGGCCCGGAGCCGGACGCCAGGTAGACGTACCCGTACGCGCCGACCGCGAGGAAGAAGGCGTGCCCCATCGACAGCTGCCCGGTGGCGCCGGTCAGCAGGTTCAGGCCGATGGCGCCGACCGCCGCCGACATCGCGAACAGGCCCGTCTGCAGCCAGAACGCGTCGAGGTAGAACGGCAGGGCCAGCAGGACGAGGGTGGACGCGGCGGCGGCCGCGAACCGGATCCGGGCGTCAGACACGCGACAGCTCCCTCGTCCCGAACAGCCCGGCGGGGCGCACCAGCAGCACCGCGAGCATCACCAGGAACGGCGCCACGTCGCCGATGCCGCGCCCGAGGAACGCCAGCTCGCCCTGGTACCCCGTCACCAGCGACTCGGTGAGCCCCACGGCGAGGCCGCCGACGAGCGCGCCCGTCGTGGAGTCGAGGCCGCCGAGGATCGCGGCCGGGAACGCCTTCATCGCCGCGAACGAGGTGGCGCGGTCGAGGCCGGGGGTGGGGAACACGGTCAGGAACAGCGCCGCCACCGCCGCGAGCGCCCCCGCGATCGCCCACGCGGCGAGCGACACGCGGCCCAGCCGGACGCCCATGAGCGCGGCCGTCTCGCCGTCCTCGGCCGCCGCCCGCATCGCCACGCCCCAGGGCGTGAGGCGGAACGCCAGCAGGAACGCGGTGATCAGGACGGCCGCGGTCGCGAACGCGGCGATCCGCGTCTGCGCGACGCCGACGCCCGCGACCTCGACCATCCGGTCGCCCCACGGGTCGCCGAGCGACAGCACCCGGGTGCCGATCTCCCGCGTCAGCGCTGTGGTCAGCACGATGTCGACGCCGATCGTGACGATCGCCAGCACGGACCGGTCCTCCACCCGGGCGCGCCGGAGCACCAGCAGCTCCACCAGGGCGCCCGCGGCGGCCGCCGCCGCGACGCCCGCGCCGAGCGCCGGCAGGAAACCGATGTCGTCGTGCAGCACCGCCGTCACGTAGCCGCCCGCCAGCAGCAGCGAGGCGTGCGCGAAGTTGACCACCTCGGTGGCCCTGAAAATGATCACGAAGCCGAGGGCGATCAGCGCGTACACCGACCCCGCCGAGACCCCGTTGACCACCAGCTCGATGAACGTGCTCAAGGATTTCCCTCCGATTCGGGGGCGCCCGCGGGCGCGTGCGCGGCGCCGAGGTAGGCGCGGATCACGGCCGGGTCGCGCTGCACCGCCGCGGGCGCGCCGCCCGCGATGCGCCTGCCGAAGTCCAGGACGGTGACCTCGTCGGCCAGCCGCATGACCATCCCCATGTCGTGCTCGACCAGCAGGACCGAGAGGCCGAGGTCGGCGCGGGCGCGGAAGATGACCTCGGCCATCCGCCGCCGCTCCGCGCCGTTCATCCCGGCCACCGGCTCGTCCAGGAGCAGCAGCCGGGGCTCCATCGCGAGCGCGCGGGCCAGCTCGACCCGCTTGCGCACGCCGTAGGGCAGCAGCCCGACGGGCGCGTCCAGATGTTCGGCGACGCCGACGAACGCGGCGATGTCGCGGACCCGGACCCGGTGCCGCGCGTCCTCGCGGCGCGCCCGCGGCAGCCGCAGACCCGCCGAGACGAACCCCGCCCGGGTGAGGCGGTGCCGCCCGAGCATGAGGTTGTCCTCGACGGACAGGTGCCGCGACAGCGCGATGTTCTGGAACGTCCGGGCGACGCCGAGGCCCGCGATCCGGTGCGGCGGCAGCGCGGTCAGCTCCGCCCCGCCGAACCGCACGCTGCCCTCGCTCGCCCGGTAGACGCCGGACAGGACGTTGAAGCACGTCGACTTGCCCGCGCCGTTCGGCCCGATGAGCGCGTGGACGCTGCCGGGCGCGACGGCGAAGCCCACCCCGTCCAGCGCGGTCAGCCCCGCGAACCGCACCGTGAGCCCGCTGACGCGCAGCTCGCCCGCCTCCGCCTCGGCGCCGCTCATCCGGCGGACCACCGCTCCAGCGAGGGCCCGTCCCCGGCCTCGGGGGCCGCGGCGTCCGCGCCGCCGACGCCGAGGTAGCGGCGCCTGACCTCGTCGCTCGCCGCCAGCTCCGCCGACGGCCCGCGCAGCGTCACCGCGCCGACCTCCAGCACGTGCGCGGACGACGACAGCTCCAGCGCCAGCGCCGCGTTCTGCTCGATCAGCAGGATCGCCGTGCCCTGCAGGTTGATCTCCCGGACGGTCTCGGCGATGCGCTCGGCCATCATCGGCGCGAGCCCTAGCGTCGGCTCGTCCAGCAGCAGGACGGCCGGGCACGCCATGAGCGCCCGCCCGATCGCGAGCATCTGCTGCTCGCCGCCCGACAGCAGCCCCGCCCGCTGGCGCGCCCGCTCCGCCAGCAGCGGGAACAGCGCGAGCACCCGCGCGCGGGCCTTCGCGGCGTCGGACCTGCTCGGCGCGCCGAGCGCGCCCGCCCGCAGGTTCTCCTCGACGCTGAGCCGGCCGAACACCCGGCGGCCCTCCGGGACCTGCACGACCCCGGCCGCCACGACGGTGGCCGGGTGCAGGCCGACCAGGGACCGCTCGCCGAGCCTGACCGTGCCCGCGTCCACCGCGCCGCGGTGGAACGGCAGCGTGCCCGAGATCGCGCGGAGCAGGGTCGTCTTGCCGGCCCCGTTCGCGCCGAGGACGGCCGTCACCGATCCCGCCGGGACGTCCAGCGAGACCTCGCGCAGGGCCCGCACCGCCCGCCCGTAGCTCACCGACAGCCCGCGGACCGCGAGGGTCCCGTTCGCCATGCGCCCCTCCAGAAGTTCGTGTGACCGGCACCCCAGCACGGGGCCCCGACCTGCGTCCACGGGCCGCGGGCAAGACGGGGCGGGGGTCCAATCGAACGTCGTTCGGGTTGTGCGGGGAGCACAGTGCGGGCCCATTCGGGCGGGTGTTCGTCCTTCCGGGGGTCCGCGCGCGTATGACCCGTCATGAGGCACACGGCACGGAACCGTTCGCGGCGGCGCGCCGCCCTCGCCGGCGCGCTCGCGGTGGCCGCCGCGCTCACGGGCGCCTGCGAGTTCCACCCGGCGCCGGCGGGGCCCGGCGCCCGCCCCGCGGCGCAGGGCACCCGGGTCGCGTCCCGCGCACCCGCCCCGGCCGCGTTCGACGAGCGCGGGTTCCGGGAGGACGTCCGTTCCGCCGAGGCGCTCACCGACGACTTCTGGCGGCGGCATTGGGACCGCCTGTTCACGGGGGAGTACAGCTCACCGCGCGTCGTCGGCCTCTACAACGGCCGCGACCCGGCCTCAGCGCCGGTGTGCGGCCGCGAGCGCTTCGAACCCGACAACGCGGCCTACTGCCCGTCCGGGGACTTCGTCGCCTGGGACGCCCACCTGATGCGGTCGGGGTACGCGCGCGGCGACGCGTGGGTCTACCTCGTGATCTCCCACGAGTGGGGCCACGCCGTCCAGAACCGGCTCCGGCGCGGCCTGGTGTCGCCCGCCGCGGAGCTGCAGGCCGACTGCCTCGCGGGCGCCGCCCTCTACGGCTCGTCCGACGACGGCACGCTGCGGTTCGAGGACGGCGACGAGCAGGAGCTGGTGGACGCCTTCGCGGTCATCGGCGACCGGGCGCCCTGGACCAGGCCGGGCGACCACGGCTCGGCCGTCCAGCGCCTGCGCGCCTTCTCGCGCGGCGGCGAGAACGGCGTGCGGGCCTGCTTCACCTGAGGCGGCGCTCCACCGACTCGACCTTGGCGTCGAGGGCGCCGGTCACGCCGGGCCGGATGTCGGCCTTGACGACCAGGCTCACCCGCGGCGCCCGGGCCGCGACCGCGTCGGTGGCGGCCTTCACCACGGCCATCACCTCGTCCCACTCGCCCTCGATCGTGGTGAACATGGCGTCGGTCCGGTTGGGCAGGCCGCTCGCCCGCACCACCCGGACCGCCTCGGCGACGAGCTCGCCGACCTCCTCGCCCGCGCCGAGCGGGGTGACCGAGAACGCGACGAGCATCGCGCACCTCCGTGACTAGGGTTGGACGACCTGCCGTACCACGATCTCATCCAGCCGGCGCTCGACGACAACCCCCACCGGCCAGTCGCGCACGAGGCAGCGCAGCAGGGCCGCCTCGTGCTCGGCGAAGGAGGGGTCGCAGCCCTGCTGTTCGAGGCTGGAGCGGATGGCCAGGACGTAGTCGGCGTCGGTGAAGCCCGGGATCTCGCGGACCATCGCGGTGGTCGTGGCGCGATGGGAGTTGAGCCCGGCGAAGGAGCGGCCGCATCCGCAGCCGCCGTCGGGGTCGTCGCGGTCGCGGGCGCACACCGTCCCGATGTGGACCAGCTCGCCTTCGACGCACCAGTCGAAGTCGTTGCCGCGGAATCCCTGGCTGGAGTTGGTGGCGGTGAGAAGTTTCAAGGCCATGCCCCCCTCGGCTCGTGGACGCCGGACCACCGTACGACGAGGGTCTGACGTAACGTCGGGAACATGAGCGAAGACGACGACGTCCTGCTGCACCGCGACGGTCCCTTCACCACGATCACGATGAACCGGCCGCGCCGCCGCAACGCGCTCTCCCGAGCCTTCCTCCTCCGGCTCACCGAGGCGTTCCGGGACGTGGGGGACACCGACGCTCTCGGCGTGGTCCTCGCCGCCAACGGCCCGGTCTTCTCGGCCGGGCACGACTTCGCCGACATGGCCGGCGCGTCCCACGCCGACGCCCGCGACCTGCTGCGGGTCTGCACGGACCTGATGCGGACGATCCAGTCCGTCCCGCAGGTGGTGGTGGCCCGCGTGCACGGCCTCGCGACCGCCGCCGGCTGCCAGCTCGTGGCGAGCTGCGACCTGGCCGTCGCCGCGGAGAGCGCGGGCTTCGCCGCGCCCGGCGGCAAGGGCGGCTGGTTCTGCCACACGCCCCTGGTGGCGATCTCCCGGAACGTCGGCCGCAAGCGCGCCGCCGAGATGGCCCTCACCGGCGAGGTCGTCGACGCGGCCACGGCCGCCGAGTGGGGACTGATCAACTACGCGGTCCCCGACGACGAGCTCGACAAGGCCGTCGACGACCTCCTGCGGCGCGCCACCCAGGGCAGCCCGCGCAGCAAGGCACTCGGCAAGCAGGCCATGTACGCCCAGTTCGACCGCCCCGAACAGGACGCCTACGCCTACGCGATCGAGGTGATGGCCGCGTCCAGCCAGACCCCGGAGGCGCAGGAGGGCATGGCGGCGTTCCTGGACAAGCGCCGCCCGGACTGGCCCGCGTAGGGGGCTCGCTCCGCTCCGGGAACGGTGTGCCACTGTCGGTAGGGCGGGCGGGACTCGAACCCGCGACCGGGAGATTATGAGTCTCCTGCTCTGACCAGCTGAGCTACCGCCCCAGGCGTGTCCCCGGGCCGGCCGGGGCGTCGCCGGGTGCAATCTTAGCGGCGGGCGTTTCGCGAGGGCCACCGCGAACGCCGATGTCCCGAAACCGTACTGCCCGCGATGTCCTACCTGAGGGGGTGGGATGTCATACCTGGTACCGAGTGACGGGTGCCGGTACCCGTCGGTAGGGTCCCGCGTATGTCCAGACGCATCCTCGCTCTCGTGCCCGTCCTGCTCGCGCTGGTGTTCGCCGGCGCCTGCGACGGCGGGTCCGGCGGGCCCGCGAAGAAGGCCGACTTCGACGCCGCGCAGACGCTCCGCCAGGCCGCGCAGGCCATGGGGAGCCTCAAGAGCGTCGCGTTCACCCTGGAGTCGGAGGGCAGGACGCCGGTCATGGTGAAGGGCGGCGACATGAAGCTGCTCCGCAGCGGTGACGCCGAGGGGACGCTGGCGGTGGAGCAGCAGGGCCAGAAGGTCGAGATGAAGGTCGTCGCGGCCGGGGAGAGCATCTACCTGGACGCCGGGACCGGCGGCTGGCGCAAGCTGCCCAAGGGCCTCGCGGCGAGCGTGTACGACCCGTCGGCGGTGCTCGACCCGCAGCGGGGGATCGCGAAGCTGCTGACGTCGGCGCGGGAGCCGTCGCCCGAGGCGGTGGAGAAGGTGGACGGCAAGGAGGCCTACCGGGTGGCCGCGAAGCTCCCCAAGGACCAGGTCGCGGGCCTGATCCCCGGCATCGGCGAGGACATGGACGGCCAGGTGTGGGTGAGCAGGGCCGACCACCGGCTGCTGAAGGTGCGGGGGACGTTCCCGAAGGACCAGGGTTCGGTGACGATCAGGTTCACCGAGTTCGACGCTCCGTACAAGATCAGCGCGCCGCGGTGAGCGGGCGTCGCCGGGTCGCGATCGGCGCCGGCGGCGCGGTGGTGCTGCTCGCCGCGCTGGACGCCTACGTCGTCACGACGATCCTGGTGCCGGTGGTCAAGGACCTCGGGATCCCCGTGAACCGGCTGGAGCGGGTGACGCCGGTCCTGACCGGGTTCCTGCTGGGGTACGTGGCGGCGATGCCGCTGCTCGGGCAGTTGTCGGACCGGTTCGGGCGGCGGCCGGTGCTGCAGGCGTGCCTGGTGTTCTTCGCGGCCGGGTCCGTGGTGACGGCGCTGGCGCACGGCGTCCCGGTGCTGACGGCGGGCAGGGTCGTGCAGGGCGTCGCGGGCGGTGCGCTGCTGCCCGTGACGATGGCGCTGGCCGGTGACCTCTGGGAGGAGCGGCAGCGTCCGGTCGTGCTCGGCGCGGTGGGGGCCGCGCAGGAGCTGGGAAGCGTGCTGGGCCCCCTGTACGGGGCGGGGATCGCGGCGGCGCTCGACTGGCGGGCGATCTTCTGGATCAACCTGCCGCTTGTGGCGGCGGCGATGGTGGCCGTGCAGGTCGCGGTGCCGGGCGGGCGCGGGTCCGGCCCAGAGTTGAGCGAAGCGAACCGGGGGGTGTGGGGGGTCGTCCCCCCACAGAGTGCTCGGCTGAGCGAAGAGAACCGTGGGGTGCGGGGGGTCGTCCCCCCACAGAGTGCTCGGCTGAGCGAAGCGAACCGGGGGGTGCGGGGGGTCGTCCCCCCGCAGGAAGCGCGGCCGGGCGTGGACGTCGTGGGGGGCCTGCTGCTGGCCCTCGGGCTCGGCCTGCTGGTCGCCGCCGTCTACAACCCCGAACCGCAGGAGGCGGCCCTGCCTCCGTGGGGCCTGCCGGCGCTGGGCGCGGGCGCCGCCGTCCTGGCGGTGTTCGTGCTGTGGGAGATCAGGTCGCGGACGCGGCTGCTCGACCTGTCGGGCGTGCGGCGGGGGCCGCTGCTGGCGACGCTCGGCGTGAGCCTGCTGTCGGGCGCGGCGCTGATGGTGACGCTCGTGGACGTCGTGCTGGTCGCGCAGACCGTCCTGCACAAGGACGCGACGGACGGCGCGCTGCTGCTCACGCGGTTCCTCGTGGCGCTGCCCGTCGCGGCGGTGGCCGGCGGCCTGGTCGCCCGGCGGGTGGGGGAGCGGTGGCCGATGGCCGTGGGGATGGCGGTGTCCGCCGGCGGCTACCTGCTGATCGCCGGCTGGCCGGCCGATCTGGCGGGCGCGTCGTACGGCCCGCTGCCGAGAATGGACGTCGACCTCGTCGTGACGGGGCTCGGCCTCGGCCTGGTGATCGCGCCGGTGTCGTCGGCGGTGCTGGCGTTCGTCCCGGCCGCGCGGCACGGCGTCGCGTCCGCGGCCGTGGTCGTCGCGCGGATGATGGGGATGCTGCTCGGGATCTCCGCGCTCACCGCGTGGGGCTTCCACCGGTTCCACGCCCTCACGGCCGACCTGAAGCCGCCGCTGCCGTTCCTGATGTCCAAGGGCGAGTTCGCGAAGCAGATGAAGGTCTACGAGGCGGCCCTCCAGGACGCGCTGCGGACCGAATACCGGGAGATCTTCTGGATCACCGCCGGGATGTGCCTGCTCGGCGCGCTGCTCGCCCTGGCCGCCGGGGCGGGCCGAACCGCGCGCCCCGAGGTCCCGGCCGCCGGCCGGATTCGGTCCTCGGCCCCGCATAACGGCCCGGAAACGGGAGATGATTCGGCCACCGGTGATGTGCCGATCAACGAGCGCGGGAATATCCTGGGAAAAGATGGCTAAAGGCCTCTTGCCGGGATGGCATGCCCCGGGGAGGTGAACGCGGATGCGCAGGTCCGGCATCGGCCGAGGAGGCCCGCCGCTCACGCGGCTGCGCCGGCGCCTCGGCCTGGAGCACAGCGAGTTGCGCCGCCCGGTGGACCGCGTCCAGCGGCTGGTCGCTCTCGGCCTCCTGCTGCTGCTGCTCGGCGTCGCCCCGCCGCTCGCCGCATGGACCGCGTCCTTGTCCTACTCGGCGGGGACGCGCGCGGAGAACGCGGAGCGGGCCGACCGCCGGCAGGTCGTCGCCACGGTCACCTCGACCGGCGGCCTCGGCTCCTCCGGCGACCGCTACATCCATGAGACCGTCCAGGCCAGCTGGCCGGGCGCGGACGGCAGACCCCACGCCGGGTCCCTGCCCGCCTGGAAGGACGCCAAGGTCGGCGCGCACCGGACGATCTGGGTGGACCGGCAGAGCGAACCGACCGTCCGGCCCCGCCCGCACAGCCGCACCGTCACCGACGCGGTGTACGCGGCCGGCGCCACCGTGCTCGGCTGCGCGCTGCCCGTCCTGATCGCCTACGCCCTCGTCCGGCGGCGCTGCGACCGGCACCGCGACGAGCTGTGGGAGGCCGGCTGGGCGCGCCTGGACGCCGCGGGCCACAACCCGCGCTCCTGACGCCCGGGTCCGGAAGCGCCTACGGCATGAGGAGGGCGCGGGCCGTCTGGACGAGGACCGCGTTGTCGGCGGCGGGAGAGCCGTCGGGGAGTTCGAGGGTGTCCTCCAGCCCGATGCGGACGTCGAGGTTCAGCCTGACGGCGAGCCGCAGCACCGGCCACGCGCCGCCGTCCTCGCCGTGCAGCAGGATCGGGCGCGACAGGCGCGTGCCGAGGTCGTGCAGCAGCGCCTTGGCGGTGTCGGTCGCGGTCTCCGGGTCGGTGTCGGTGATCTCCGCGAGGATCCGCAGCACGTGGTGGGCGTGCGGCCAGCGGAGGAACCGCGCCGCCGCGTCGGTGCCGGAGAAGATCCCCGCCTCGATCGCGACGCCGCGTTCGAACAGCGCCTCGGCGACCAGTTCGGCGCCCTCCTCGTGGAAGTTCACCGAGGCGTGGTCGGGCAGGACGGTCCAGGAGCGCACCAGCGCGGCGCGCTCGACCGGGTCGGGCGCGGCCCAGGCGCCGGTGGTCACCCCGACGGGGATCGACGGGGTCGCGGCGCGGACGGCGGCGACGGTCTCGGCGACACGGGGCGCCGCGAGGGTGTCGGCGCCCGCGTCGTCCTTCGGATGCAGGTGGACGTCCTGGGCGCCCACGTCGGCCGCGGCGCGGACCGCCGCGGCGATCTCCTCCGGGGACGTCGGGACGCCCTCGGTCCGGCTTCCGTTGGGGCAGACCTGCAGCATGAACCCGATCATCTCAGGTCCGGATCAGGGCGTGATGACGCAGGGTCCCCCGCCGCACACGTCCACGACCTCGCCGGTGGTGAGGAAGGCCGCCTTCTGCCGGCGCGCGTCGGCGTTGCCGCGGGGGTCCGAGTGCGGGTCGCGTCCCTCGGTGGGGGGCGTGTTGGTGAGCGGCGGGACGGGGGAGCCGCTGTCCCAGACGACCATGGCGGAGCCGTCGTGGGACGCGCCGAACGTCGGGATGCCCCAGTAGGGCGCCTTGTCCGGGCTGCGGCCCGGGACGACGGTCGGCGCGTGGACGCGGGCGCCGATCGTGCGCGCCTCGACCTCGGCGGCGACCGGGGCGACCTGGTGGTCGCCGAACGCCACGTGCATCAGCACGCGGTGCTTCGGCGTGTCCGGCAGCGGGTCGTCGGTCATGTGCCAGGCGTACCCGTTGGCCTCGCCCCTGTCCCACAGCATCTGGATGAGTGCGAGGGCGATCTGCTGGTCCAGCTTGTCCGGGTAGAACAGGTCGAGGATCTTGGCGTACTGCGGGAAGTCGGCGCTGCGGTTGAGCAGCGTGCTGTAGTTCATCGCCGGGACGCCGAGGACGGCGCGGCGGACGTCGGGGGAGACCGCGGTGAGCGCGCCGCCCATGATGCCGCCCTGGCTGTTGCCGTCGTAGGTCAGCTCGGCGCCGGTGTCGATCAGGGGTGCGCCCGCGTCGTTCCGGAACGCCTTGTTCCCCGCGAACCCGCGGGTCATCGCGCGTCCGAGGAAGGTGAAGTTCACGAGGCTCTGCTGGAGGCGGTCGGCGACCGTCCGGAAGCGGGTGAGGTCGGCGAGCGCGGACACGACGTTCGGGACGTCCTCGTCCGCCATGCCGATCCACTTGGTCGCGCAGAACACGAAGCCGTGCTCGGCGGCCATCGCCTTGACGTTGCCCGCGTCGACCTCGCCCTCGCTGCCGAGCAGGCCGTGCCCGTAGAGGGCGGGGCGCGCGGGCCGGGTGAGCGCCGAGCGCGGGATCTCGCACTGGAACGGGACGGCCTGGGAGTTGCCCGGCAGTCGCGAGGGCATGCCGTCCGCGCCGCGGTGCAGGGCCGATCCGGGCAGCCCGCCGTACTGGTCGAGGTAGCTCGGCGCCCAGACGACCCCCTTCACCTCCCGGGCGATCTTGTCGTCCACGTCGTCGGCCACCTGCGTGACGAGGAACGAGGGGGAGCGGTCGCCGAGACCGCGCAGCGCGTCGTCGCGCATGCGGAGCACGGGCCCGGTGAGGCTCTGCCGGCTCGCGACGGTGAAGTCCCAGGCGAGGTACAGGCCGTCCTGGCTCACCCCGCGGGCCCGCAGCGCGGCGAGGACCCGCCTGCTGTCCCGCTGCCGCGCCGCGAGCGGGTCGGTCGCCGGCAGGTCGGGCCCGAGAATCTCGGCGAACGCGGCGTTCGGCCGGATCGGGTCTCCGGACGCGTCGCGCAGGTCGCGCAGCGCGACGGCGTAGCGGTGGCCCTCGCGGAAGTTGCGGGCCGGACGGACGATCAGCGCCCGGCGGTCGGCGGGCGCGTTCGCGTCCAGTTCGGCCCAGTAGGGCCAGCGCTCGCCGGTCGCGGTGTCGACGATGACGATCGGGGCGTCGTCGCGCAGCGAGGCGCCGATGTCGGTGACGGGCGCGGCGCCGGTGCGGGCCAGGTCGAGGCCGGGGACGCGGCTGAGCAGCATCGAGCCGGGGGAGAAGCCGTCGGCGCGGTTCCACTCGCCCGGCGACACGGGCACGCCGAGCGCGTTCTTCAGTGTCGTGCGCAGATGGACGCGGCGGCCGGTGGGCGTGCCGGCGTCGGCGACCGTGTAGTAGTCGTTCGGGAACGGCAGCAGGCACGCGGCCGGGTCGATCGGGTCGCAGCCGTCGCCGGCCTGCGCCGCGGCGGGCGGCGCGGCGGCCGGTCCGGTCAGCAGCGCGAGGGACGCGGCGAGCGCCGCGAATGCCGACAGGGTGCGCAGGGGGAGACGCAACGTCCACCTCCGGAAGAGCCGCGGCGTTAGCGGGATCTTGTTCTCAGCGCACGCTCAGGTCAATGGATGTCCGGAAGTGGTCAGCGCGCTTGTCGGTCGAGGTGGGGCCGTGGGAGCGCAGGACGACGGGCGCGCCCAGCGCGTCCTCGATCGTCTCCACCGGGTCGCCGAGCGGGGCGTACACCGGGCGCGCCGCCAGGAGGCGGCGGGTGAGGGCGGCCTGGCGGTCCAGGTCGGGCGGTCCCGTCTCCAGGCGCCCGACCCGGCCGCCGTCCATCTCGTAGGAGCGGCAGACGCGCAGGTCTGGACGTGCCCCCGCTACGTCCAGGTGGGTGACCGCCAGGCCGTCCACGCCGCCCGCCACCTCCAGCGCGTACCGGAGCGCCACGGCGTCGAGGTGGCCGACCCGGAACGCGCCCTGCCAGCGTCCCGTGCCGTTGTGCGGGTCGGGGAGGTCCGCGGTCAGCGCAGGGTCCTCGGTGACGAACGGTCCGGGGCCGTGGCGGGTCGCGTACGCGCGCAGCACCCCGAGCCGCGCCGCGGACGCGCCCGCCTCGGCCAGCAGGGTCTCGGCGTTGGCGAACGTCGTCGTCGACCACGTCGTGTACGGGTGGAAGCCGTGCCACTCGTCCAGCAGGACGCCCTGGGCGCCCTCGAACACCGCGTTCCCGGTGCGGAGCAGCGCGGGCAGGTGCCCGGGGCCGACGATCCGCACCCGTTCGGCGAACGCGGTGAACGCCTCGGCGCACGCGTCGGCGCCGGGGACGTCCTCGCCGCCGGGGAACGCGGTCCGGTACCAGTCGCGGACGGCGGCGAGCCGGCGCCGCAGCCGGGCGGGCGACAGGCAGTCGGCCGCCCGCGGCGCGTCGTCGTGCGCGAGGGCGTAGGACGCGGTCTCGCCGACGCCCATCCCGCACGACCCGTGCCGGGCCGCGCCGCGCGCCGACTCCCGCGCGCGGTTGGCGGCCCGGTGGTAGGGCGTCGTGAGCAGCGCGTCCCCGTCGACGGTGAGCCGGTCGAGCGCGTCGGGGACGCCCACCGCGCGCAGGTGGTCGGCCTCGGCCGCGAGCGCCAGCGGGTCGACGAGCATGAACCGCGACAGGTGCGTCAGGACTCCCGGCGTGAACGTGCCCGAGCCGAACTGGGCGAACGTGTGGTGCCGCCCGTCCGGCGCGACGACGTTGTGCGCGGCCTGCGCGCCGCCGTTGAACCGCACGACCACCGAGGGCGCACCGGTGCGGCAGAGGTGGTCGACGACCGTGCCCTTGCCCGCGTCCCCGAAGCCGAGGTCGACGACGATCACGTGGCCCATGGCTCAGAGCCGGGTCGTCGCGGACGGGCCTGAGGAGTCCAGGCCGGGCGGCGTGGAGGAGACCGCGACCGGCGCGCGGACCGCGTCCAGCCGGGCGAGCGCGCGCGACACCGAGGCGCCGGCGTCCGAGCCCGCCTCCGCGAGGTGCTCCAGCCCCTCGCCCAGGTCGATGGCGTCCTCGGCGAGCCCGATCGTCAGCGCGATCGTCTCGCAGACGGCGTCCAGGTCGTCCAGGTAGAGCACGTTCTGGCCGAGCAGCCCCTGCCAGAAGTCCTTCAGCTCCTGGTTGCCGGCGTGGTAGGCGCCCTCCGGGATGATGAAGTACACGTCGTACTTCGTCTGCAGCTCACGGACGAGCTTCGCGATGGGGACGTCCTCGTCCGGCTCGCCGCCGATCAGCGCGGCGATCTCGCGCCGCTTCGCCTTCGGGTAGGCCAGCTCGTCCCCGATCATGAACAGGTAGCCGCGCTTGCCGCGCTTGTCGAAGCAGTCGATCGCGGTGTGCCGCGCCATGAAGTACATGGCCAGCTCGTAGGACTCGCGCATCTGGCCGCCGCCCCCGCCTTCGAGCAGGATCCTGCCGAGGTCGTCGTCCATCCGGTTGTCGGCCTCGAACTGCCCGACCTGCAGCGGGGCCCGGTCGCAGGTCGCGTCGCCGACCGCGCCGAACAGGATGTGCGGGTGCTCGACGTACCCCTTGCGCAGCAGCAGCCCGAGCAGGTCGGGGAGCTTGGCCTGCAGCGTCCGCGGGACGGTCCCCATCGAGCCGGTCACGTCGAACAGCACGCCGATGGCGAGCGACTCGGGGTGGTCGGCGGAGTCCCGGCTCTCCCGGACGGTCACGCCGCGCGGGTCCAGGTCGGGGTGGACGGCGGTGGCACCGCCGTCGGAGTAGGCGAACGCGCTGGCGCCGGTGGACGCGCGGTAGCTCGCGCGCGCGGCGTAGACGTCGGTGGACCAGTTTCCGCTTCCCATGATCTCTCTCCTTCAGCGGGTGGCGGGCATGTGGAAGGGGCGGAAGCGGCGCGGGCCGTAGAGCCGCTCCAGCAGCTCGTCGAACTCGGCCAGCAGCCGCCAGGCGTCGGCGGGGCGCCGGTTCTGCGCCGGCAGCGTGCAGCCGCGCGCGAACGAGCGCATCGCCTTCGGGGCCTTGTCGCCCATCAGGCCGGTCATGCACCGGGCGGCCATGAAGATGTCGGTCGCCGGGCTCGCGGCCCGCCGTCCGGGCACCTCGGGCGGGTACCAGCCGGCGTACCGGTCGACCATCGCGGGGACGCGCCCCGAGGGGTCGGCGTGCGCGTGGCAGCCGGGGACGGAGTAGCACCAGTCGACCAGGACCAGGCCGTGCTCCTCCGGGTGGATCATCACGTGGTCGGGGAGCACCGCGCCGTGCAGGACGCCCGCGCGGTGCGCGAAGCCGAGGCCCGCGAGCAGCCGCCGCCACATCCAGGCGGCGTCGCGGGGGTCGACGCCGTCCGGGAAGGCGCGCCCGACCTCGGCGAGGCTGTGGAAGCCGTCCAGCGCGGCGATCACGTTGACCTGCCGCTGCGTCCCGGTGGCGGCGTCCCGGTGCCGGAACGACTCGACGAGCCGCGGCACGTAGGGCAGGAACCGGGCGTCGCCGTCCTTCGGAAGCTGCCGGAGCGCCACGGCCTCGCGTTCGAGCAGGTCGCCGTCGGCGGGGTCGCGCGGCATCTTCAGCAGCACCCCGCGGCCCGGCTCCGGGCGCGCCGCGTACAGCACCGCGAGGTCGCCGCCGATGGGGTCGCCCTCCAGCCGGTACGCGTGGCGGCGCGTGGTGATCAGCGTCTCGTCGCCGCGGTTGTAGGCGCGCCAGAGCGAGGTCAGCCTGACGAACGCCTCCTCGGTCCGGCCGCCGCCCGCGTCCGGGTGGACGAGCCGGGCCAGCCGCCGGTAGCGCCGCACCGCCTCCGCCTGGTCGTCACCGAACAGGTCGGCGGGAACGCGGGCCCGGTCGAGCCGCGCCAGCGCGTCCTCCAGTTCCACTTCGCTCATCTGTGTTCCTTGTGGGGGGTCGACCCCCCCCGACCCCCCCGACGACGCGGACCCGTGATTTGCAGGGAGGGGGGGGGACCCCCGCCCCCCCCCGCGCGCCGCGGGCCTCGGGTGCAGG
>NZ_JBFARL010000151.1:0-19924 GCF_040674655.1 Actinomadura sp. NPDC049753
GCGGACGCGATCCACGAGGTCAAGGAGCGCACGGACGCCCCGTTCGGGGTCAACCTGCGGGCCGACGCCGGGGACGCGGGCGCGCCGACGGGCGGGCGCCCGGGTCGGGATGCGAGGCGGCCGCCACCAGCGGGCGCAGATCGGCGGGCAGCGCCTCGGCGGGCGCGTCCAGACGGCCGGTGGCGGCGAACGCCACCGTGGCCGCCCACGCGCGGACGTCGTCCGCGGCGTCGGCGCCGGCGGTCAACGCGAAGTCGACGACGACCGGCGCGTCGTCCACCACCAGGACCGTCCCCGGCCCCAGCTCGCCGTGCGCGAGACCGGCCAGGTGGATGGCGGCGAGAGCCTTGGCCAGCCCGAACGCCGTGCGGCGCAGCGCGTCCCCCGACATCGGCCCCTGCCCGGCGACCGTCTCGGCGAGCGGACGCCCGGGGACGAACCGGAACACCACGTAGGGGCGCGGGCCGGCGGCCTCGCCGTCCAGGACGTCCGCCACGTAGGGGCTGAGCACCTCGCGCATCCGCGGGACGTCGGGCGCGGCGCCCGGCGGCAGGAGCCGGATCGCCACGTCGCGGCCGTCGGGACCCGCGGCGCGGTGGACGTCGCCGGTTCCGCCGCCCAGCCTGGACAGCAGCCTGTACGGACCGATGTGCGCCTGGTGGCTCGTCTCACCGCTCATAATGGGTCGCCACCCTATCGACCGGAGAGGGGGCAGCGCCCCCGTCGCCGGGGGGCGCCCGCGCGTCACGTCCCCGGGATGCGCGCCACGAGGTCGTGGACGTCGGCGCGCAGGCTCTCCAGATCCTGGCTCATCCCGTCCACCGGCGTGGTGTCGGGCGGCTGCCCCTGCGACAGCCCGACCAGCACCGCGGCGAAGATCCCGAGGATGAGCGCGCCGACGAGCGCGGCCTCGGCGCGCGGCAGCACCGCTCCCCAGATCCGGGCCAGCTGGCGGCGGGGCGCGCCGCTGCCCGGCGCGAGGCACAGCAGCCCGATCACGGCCATCGCCGCGTAGGCGATGGCGGTGGACGCGGTCATCGCCGGGTCCGCAAAGATCAGCACCCCGAGCAGGATCAGCCCCGCGAGGCCGCTGAGCGACGTCCACAGCACGGTCGACATCAGGGCGCCGGGCAGGTGCAGCGGCGTCCGGAACGCGGCCGCGACGGCGTCGCCCGAGCGCGGGCCCCTCCGCGTCTGCCGGCCCTCCATGCCCTTGGCCGCCTTGTCGCCCGCCCGCAGGACGAACACGCCGGCGACGGTGACGCCGAGGGCGAGCAGCGGCGCGATGTGGGCGAACCCGAGCAGCGCCACCAGGACGATGAAGCTGAGCACCCGGTACCAGCCGTAGGGCTTGCGCCGCTCCTTGTCGCGCTCGGACCCGTCGGCGCGGTCGGCGCGGGCCTGGTCGGGGCGCTGCCGCGCCTCCGGCTCGTAGGGGCCGCGCTGGAGCGCGCCCTGCGGCGGCTGATTCGGCGGGGGCCCGTACTGCGGCGGCGGATACCCGCCCTGGTAGGGACCCTGGTCGTAGGGGGCGGGCGGCCCGTAGCCGCGCTGCCCGTACTGCTCCCCCGCCTTGAACGGCGCGGGGCCGGGCGGCGGGACGGGCGGCGGCGCCGCGGGCGGCAGCTGGCCGACGAAGTCCTTCGGCTGCGCCGGGACGGGCGCGGGCGACGGAACGGGAGCGGGCGCCGGGACCGGCATCCCGGGCGACGCCGACGACGTCCCGGAGGACGGCGGGTCCTGCGGCGCCGGCATGGAGAACTGCCGGGAGTGGTCGGCCGCCGTCTCCTCCGGCCCCGGCTGCCCCGACGCTCCCGGCGCGCCGGCGGCACCGGCCGCACCGGCCGCGCCGGCCGCCGGGTAGTGCCGGTCGACGCGCGTCTGGTCGGTGATGGTGGCTTCGAGATGGATGCGGCGCGTGAGCTGCACCAGGTTGACCGCCGTCGGCCGCTCGGCCGGGTGCCGCGCCATCGCCGACCGCAGCACGGGCAGCATCGCCTCGGGCACGCCGTCCAGGTCGGGCGTGCTCTGCATGATCTTGTAGAAGATCGATTCGAAGGTGCCGGAGCCGAAGGGCGGGCGGCCGGTCGCGGCGTAGGCGACCGTCCCGCCCCAGGCGTGCACGTCCGACGGCGGGCCCGCGTCCTCACCCTCGATGATCTCCGGGGCGAGGTAGCCGGGGGTGCCGATGACCATGCCGGTCGCGGTCAGCCGGGTCGCGTCGGCGGCCTGCGCGATGCCGAAGTCGATCACGACGGGCTCGCCGTCCACGAGCATCACGTTGCCGGGCTTCATGTCGCGGTGCACGATCCCGGCGCCGTGGATCGCCGACAGCGCCGACGCCAGCCCCACGCCGAGCCGCTGCAGCGCCGGCCCGTAGATCGGGCCGGACTCCTCGACGATCTCCTCCAGCGTCCGGCCGGGCACGTACTGCGTCACGATGTAGGGCTGGTCGGCGGTCACGTCGGCGTCGAGGATCTCCGCGACGTGCGGGCTGTGCACCCTGCGCATCGAGTCGACCTCGCGGGCCAGCCGGCGACGCGCCGTGGCGTCCCCCGCGACCGCGGGCCGCAGCACCTTGATGGCCACGTTGCGCCCCTCGGGGTCGGCGCCGAGGTAGACGACGCCCATGCCCCCTTCCCCCAGGGTCTGCTGGACGCTGTAGTGGCCGATTCGGTCCCCGGACGTGACGGCTCCCCTCATCGTTTCCGAAACCCTACCCTTGCCCATCCTGCCGGGGAGATCCAGCCATCAGGCCGCCACCACCCCGTGGCCCTCGGCGGCGGAGGCCAGCGCCCCGGCGAACCAGCGCGCGGAGGGGCGCTCCGCGGGGTCGCGGCGGAACGCCGCCCGCAGCAGCCCCGCCAGGGGCTCCGGGGCGCCGCCGATGTCGGCCTGGCCGCGCAGGATCCTGAAGCACACCCCCTGCAGCGACCCGCGCCCGAACGGCGGGCGGCCCGTCGCCGCGTAGGCCACGGTCGACGCCCACGAGAACACGTCCGACGCGGCGGTGGCGCGCTCCCCCTCGATCAGCTCGGGCGCCAGGTAGGCGGGCGTCCCCACGACCATGCCGCGCCTGGTGATCTGCTCCGCGCCGGACTCGTGCGCGATGCCGAAGTCGATCAGCGTCGGGCGGTCGCCCAGCACGATGACGTTGCCGGGCGACACGTCGCGGTGCAGCACGCCCGCGTCGTGGACGTCCCCGAGCGCCAGCGCCAGCCGCCGAGCGAACCGGACGAGCCGGTCGCCGCGCAACGGCCCGTACGCCGGGACGAGGTCGTTCAGCGGGCACCCCGGCACGTACTGCATGACCACGTGCGGCCGCCGCGCCGAGACCGCCCCGTCCAGCAGCCGGGCGACGTGGGCGCTGCGCACCCGCGCCTGCGCCCGCATCTCCCGCGCCAGCCGGCTGATCGCCTCCGGCTCCCCCGCGAGCTCCGGAACGAGCTCCTTGACCGCGACCTCCCGGCCGCCGGCGTCCATGGCCAGGTGGACCACCGCCGTGCTCCCCCGGCCGATCTCGCCCAGCAACCGGTACCCGCCCAGTCTCCTGTGCGTCCCCATGCACCCTTTGACGCCAGAAAACGCCCTCCGGGTTCCCGGCGCCCGGGCGAGTCCGGTTCAGGTCACCCGGGTTCCATCGGGCCGCCCCCTGGACGGACGCCTAGCGTCGCGCGGCCTGGCGGGCCCGGCGCTCCTCGCGGCGGGTCTCGAACTTGGTGGCGGCGGCGTCGAGCTGCTCCAGGAACTCGGCGAGCTCCTCGCGCGCCTTCTCGCCCTCGCCCGTCAGGTCGGTGCGGTCGAAGACGCCCCACTTGCGCAGCACCGGGACGAGCACGTCGTCGTGGTGGAGCCGCAGGTCGTAGATGCCGGCGTTGGCGATGACGACCGACTTGCGCATGAAGCCGTCGATGCTGTGGCCGGGCATCTGGAACGACGTCACGACGTCGGTGATCGCCCGCATCGTCTCGTTCGGGGAGGCCTCCAGCGCGGCGCCCATCAGGTTCCGGTAGAAGATCATGTGGAGGTTCTCGTCGGCGGCGATGCGCGTCATCATCTGCTCGCAGACCGGGTCGCCGGACGCCTTGCCGGTGTTGCGGTGCGACACGCGGGTCGCGAGCTCCTGGAACGACACGTACGCCGTCCCGTGCAGGAACGAGTCGCCGTGGTCGGCCTCGTAGCCCGCCTCCATGTGGTGCATGCGGGCGCGCTCCAGCGCGATCGGGTCGACCGCGCGGGTCACGGTGAGGTAGTCGCGCAGGGCGATGCCGTGCCGGTTCTCCTCGGCCGTCCAGCGGTTCACCCACGTGCCCCAGGCGCCGTCGCGGCCGAAGACGGTGGCGATGGCGCGGTGGTAGCCGGGCAGGTTGTCCTCGGTGAGGAGGTTGACGATCAGGGAGTCGCGCGCCTCGGGCGTCACCTTCGACTGCTCGATGGACCACGGCTCGCCGTCCAGCGGCCCGTCGAAGTCGCGGCCCTCGCTCCAGGGAACGTACTGGTGCGGGAACCATTCCTTGGCCATCGACAGGTGCCGGTTCAGCTCCTGCTCGACCACCGGCTCGAGGTCGAGCATGAGGCCGGTCTGGGACTTCTCTTCGGGGGTCACGGACATGCGGTTCCTTCGCTGGACGAGGTCGTCTTTGCGGGCGCCCAGCAGGCCGTTCACAACCTACTCAAGCGTAGGTTCGATGGTCGCGAGTCGGCACGAGCCCCGTCAAGTCAGCACCGCGACAAGCAAGGCGCGGGAACTTTTGTAGATCCACGCGAAACCGGCGTGACGCCTCGTCACCGCGTGTCGGCGGCCTGTTGCCACATGCGGTTCACGGCCGCCCTGAGCAGCGGCCGCGGAACGAGGCGGAGCGCCGGGAGCGCCGCCTTGTACTGCATGCCGGGAACGCACAGCGCGCGTCCGGTCGCCACCGCCTCCAGCCCCGCCCGCGCCACGTCCTCGCGCCGCAGCCAGAGCAGGTTGGCCGGGACGTCGTCGTCGGTGCGGGTGAACCCGGGGCACAGCGCCGTCACGTGGACGCCCTTGCCCGAGACCTCCGAGTGAAGGCTCTCGGAGAACGACGCCACGTACGCCTTCGTCGCCCCGTAGGTCGCGCTGCCGGGCGAGGGCGTGAACCCCGCCATCGACGCGACGTTCAGCACCCCGCCCCGGCCGCGCGCGATCATGCCGGGCAGGGCCGCGTGGGTGAGCCGAACGAGCGCGGCCACGTTCAGCTCGATCTGCGCCAGGTGGTCGTCCAGCGGCAGTTCCGCGAACGCCCCGAAGGCGCCGTACCCGGCGTTGTTGACCAGCAGTTCGACCGGCTCGGCGCGCAGCCGCGCCTCGACCTCGGCGCGCCGCGCGGGATCGGTGAGGTCGGCGGCCACGACCTCCACGGCCACCCGGTACCGTTCGACGAGCTCGCGGGCCAGCCCGTCCAGCCGGTCGCTCCGGCGGGCCACGATCACCAGGTCGGTGCCGCGGCCGGCCAGGAGGCGGGCGAAGCTCTCGCCGATACCGCTGGACGCACCCGTCACGAGCGCGGTCCGGTACGCATGTCGCATGGCGGCAGATGCTATCGGCGGTTCTTCGCGCACCCCCACAGCACGCCCAAAAAACACAAATAACGTTTCAGCCCGCGAGTTCGGAGGTGCGTGCCGGGTCGCCCCCAGCGTACTCGGGGGGAGGCAGCATGGCGGCCGGGTCCTCGCCCGCCACCCACAGCCCCACCATGAACGCGGTGGCGGCCTCCAGGAGCCCGGCCCGCTCCAGGCTCCCCCCGTCCATCGGCACGCAGCCGAGGTCGCGCACCAGGCCGCGCACCGCGGCGAGGGCCTCCTCGTCGTCCCCGCACAGCGGGACGCCGAGCGGACGCCCCGCGAACGCCGGGGGCGTCATCCGCCACACGCTCTCGTGGCAGGTACTGAACGCCTTGACGACCCGCGCGCCGGTGAGATCCGCGATCCGCCGCGCCGCGGACGGACCGCCCGCCGTCTTGAGCCGCTCGAACGGCGGCTCCATCGGGTTGGTGCAGTCGATCAGCACGCGCCCCTCCAGCGGCCCCGCCTCGCGCAGGACGTCCCGGACGCCCTCGTGCCAGACGGCGAGGAGCACCGCGTCGCCGTGCTCCGCCGCCTCCCGCAGCGTGCCGCCGGCCGCGCCGTGCCCGATCCGCCCGGCCAGCGCGACCGCCTTCGCGGGGGTCCGCGCCCCGATCCGCACCTGGTGTCCCTTGCGCGCCCACTGCGTGGCGAACGCGTCCGCCATGGCTCCCGCGCCGAGCACTCCGATCCGCATGACGTCCTCCCGTTCGTTTACCGTCGGTCGGGACGTTAGGCGGTCCGTTCCGCACCATCCGGTGCGTATCGGAAGGGGCAGGATGGCGGGCGAACCCATGGACGAGTACGAGTACATCGCCGACTGCCAGACGCGGCTCGGCCTCGACGTGCTCTCGGGCACGTGGACGGGCGTCGTGCTGTGGTCGCTCCAGCACGGCCCGCTGCGCCCGGGCGAACTGCGGGCGCGGATCGGCGGCATCAGCCACAAGGTGCTGACCGAGACGCTCCGCCGCCTCGAACGCGACGGCCTGGTGGCCCGCCGCCGGTACGCCGAGGCGCCCCCGCGCGTCGAGTACGAGCTCACCCCGCCGGGGCGCGGGATGCTCGAACCCCTCGCCGCCCTCGGCCGCTGGACCGAACGCTACGCCGACGAGGTGCTCGACACGCGGGACCGGGCGCCCAGCGAGCGGTGAACTCAGCGACCGGTGAACGTGGCCTTGCCGGGGCCCTCCTCCATGAAGCTCTTCATCCCGGCCGCCTGGTCCTCGGTGGCGAACAGGGCCGCGAACTGCGTCCGCTCGATCTCCAGCCCGGTGTCGAGGTCGGCCTCGAGACCGCGGTCGATGGCCTGCTTGGCGGCGCGCAGCGCGATCGCGGGCCCGCCGACGAACGTCGCCGCCCACTCCCTGGCGGCCGCGTAGACGGCGTCGTCGGGGACGACCCGGTCCACCAGGCCCATCGCGAGGGCCTCGTCCGCCGCGACGTGCCGTCCCGAGAAGATCAGGTCCTTGGCCTTCGACGGCCCGACCAGCCGGGCCAGCCGCTGCGTGCCGCCCGCGCCGGGGATGATGCCGAGCTGGATCTCCGGCTGGCCCACCTTCGCGCCCTCTCCCGCGACGCGGAAGTCGGCGGTCAGCGCCACCTCCAGCCCGCCGCCGAGCGCGTACCCGGTGATCGCGGCGATGACCGGCTTGGGGATCCCGGCGAGCGCCTTGGCGAAGTCCTGCAGCAGCCGCGAGTGCCCCGCCGACATCTCCGCGTACGACATCGGGGCCATCTCCTTGATGTCCGCGCCCGCCGCGAAGACCCGCTCGCCCCCGTACAGCACGACCGCGCCGACCGCCTCGTCCTGCGTGACCTGCCGGGCCGCGTCGATCAGCTCCCGCTGCATCTGGGCGTTCAGGGCGTTCATCTTCGGACGGTCCAGCCTGATCGTCGCGATCCCGTCCTCGACCTCGACCCGTACGAACTCGCCCACGGCGACCCTCCCAGTGCAACTCGGTGCGGACTCCCCGAGCCTAGCCAGCGGCCCGCCGCCCGCCCGCCGCCGGGCGTCCCCGCCCGCCGCCGGGCCGGCGCGGCTCAGACGGGGCCGAGCGTGCCGGACGGGTCCACGCCCACCGTGATGGGTATTTGACCAATATGAGAATTGTCTGAGTGGCGTCCTGTCAGGAAGCGGGGCCACGGTGGTGTCCGAGGCTGCTGGTAGCTTCGGGGACCATGCTCGTCGCCCACGCCACCTGGCATGGCGGTGCGCTCTGCCTGTGGGCCGAACGCACCGGCCCGTACGAGCCCTCCCCGGACGTCCACCCCTTCGCGACCTGCGACTTCACCGGCACGTCCTACGAGCCGCTCCTGCGCGCCGCGTTCCGCGTCGAGCTGGCGATGTCGCTGCCCACCGCGGGCGACCATCCGCTGCCGTCGGCCGAGCTGGGCCCCGAGCCGGTGCGGGGCGAGCCCGAGCTGCGCCCGTGGCGGGTCCCGGCCCTGGTCCTCGCCCCGTTCCCCGCGATGGCGCTGCTCCAGGCGGCCGAGCACAGCGCCGACGTCATCGCGGGCACCGACCTGCGCTTCCTGTGCCTGCTCGCGGACGAGGCGGTGCACCTCGCCGGGCGCGGCCACGTCCTGCCCGCCCTGCTGCGCGAGGACGGCGACCTCGTCGCCCGCTGGCGCCCGGTGATCGACGACCCGGCGCGGTTCCGCGCGCTGGCCCGCGCCATGCCCGCCGCCTGCCGCGCGGCCGACGGCGGGCGGCCCGCCGCCGAGGTCCTGCGCGAGGCGCTGTCGGCCCTGGTCGACACGGCCGTGCGGGGCACCGTCCCGCATCCGCTGCTGGTGTCGCGGCGCAAGGAGCCCGACCGGCTCCCGCTCGCCGAACGCTGGGTGATGGCGCTGACCGGCCCGTCCCCCGAGGTCGCCCGCGAACCCCGCGACGACCCCGACGACCTGATCGCCGAGCTGGACGCGTGGGCCGCCGCCGCCCGCCGCCCGTCCGGCCCGCTGCGCGTCTGCTTCCGCCTCGCCGAACCGGGCGCCGAGGAGTTCGAGGAGGGCGCCGAGCCCCGCGACGGCGACTCCTGGCGGGTCGAGTTCGCCCTCCAGGGCACCGACGACCCGAGCCTCTACGTCCCCGCCGCGCTGGTCTGGGACGGCGAGGCCACCTCGATCCCGCAGGCCGAGGAGACCCTCCTCGCCGGCCTCGGCCGGGCCCTGCGCCTGTTCCCCGACCTGGCGCCCGCCCTGGACGGCCCCGCTCCGCGCGAGCTCCTCCTCGACACGGCGGGCGCGTTCCGCTTCCTCCGCCAGGCGGCCCCCATGCTCGCCGCCGCGGGCTTCGGCGTCCTGCTCCCCCAGTGGGCGGGCAAGGCGAAGCTCGGCATGAGGCTCACCACCCGCACCGAGGACCCGGAGGCCTCCGCCGGGTCGGCGGCGCCCTCGGGCTTCGACCTGAAGTCGATGGTCGACTTCCGCTGGGACCTCGCCATCGGCGACGAGAGCATCGACGAGGCCGAGCTGGAGGAGCTGGCCCGGCTGAAGACCCCCCTCGTCCGCCTGCGCGGCCAGTGGGTGGAGCTAGACGAGCACCAGCTGGAGGCGGCCCTCGACTTCCTGCGCCACCCGCGCCGCGGCCGCATGACCGCCGCCGAGGCGATCCGCGCGATCGTGCACGCCGGCGACGACGCCCTCCCCCTGACCGGGGTGGACGCGGCAGGCCCCCTCGGCGACCTCCTCTCCGGCGAAGCCGACCGCCGCCTCACCCCCATGCGCACCCCCGCAGGGTTCAACGGCACGCTCCGCCCCTTCCAGGAGCGCGGCCTCGCCTGGCTGAAGTTCCTCGGCGACCTCGGGCTCGGCGGCGTCCTCGCCGACTCGATGGGCCTCGGCAAGTGCATAGGTAAAGACGAGTTCGTCTTCGTGAACGGCGCCCTGATCAAGGCGAAGGACGTCTGGGCGCGCTTCGCCTCAGCGTCGGAACCCGACGGCGAAGGCGAATGGTCGATACCGGTGCAGGAGTTGACCGTCAATTCGATCGCCAAGGACGGGCGGATCGTTCCCGCCACGGTCACCCGCCTCTATCGCCAGCACATCACCGAAAAGGTGCGGAAGGTCCGGCTGGACGACGGCAGCGAGATCATCCTGACCCGCCGGCACCGCCTCCTCGGCCTCGACGACTGGACGAACGACCTCCGCCCGGGAATGCGCGTTTGCGTTCCGGCAGCGTTGCGGCATGAGGGCGACGCCCTGGACCCGGACCTGACCGTCCTCCTCGCGTGGCAGATCGCCGAAGGGAGCGAAGGCCGGTGGACCACCGTGGTCATCACCCAGAAGAACGTGCGCACGCTCGAAGACCTTCAGGCTCGTCTGAAGCGTGTGGCGGACCGGTTCGGCCTCGCGTTGAACGATGCGAGAGTCATACCGGCGAACGGCACCAAGGTCCCCTTCCTCAGACTCAGCGGAAAGCCCTACCGAGAACTACTGGAGGAACACGGATATCGCTGGGGCGGCCATTCGGCTCACAAGCGGATCCCTGAAAGCGTCATGACGGCCGACGAGGCGACCGTCCGCCTCTTCCTCCGCCACTTCTTCGCGGCCGAATCGTCGGTCGACACGTCGAGGCGCCTCGTCGAGATCAGTTCCGCGTCTGTCTGGATCATGCGGCAGCTCAGCACGCTGCTGCGCAGGTTCGGCGTCTGGTTGCGCATCTCCACCGCATGGAAGTGCGCCACGAACGGTACCGGCATCAAACGCCCGTACCAGATCGGTCTCATCGGCGGGGCGAGCCTTCGGCGATTCCACCGCCTCATCGGAATCGCCGACGCCGAAAAGCAGGCCCGAGTGGACGAGATCTGCGCCGAACCCTCCAACACCAACGTCGAGGGCGTGCCCGGCAGTGACCTCCTCCGACGGGCTCAAAAGGCCACAGGGCTGCCCATGCGGCACCTCAGCACCAACACCGTCTACTTCTACGGAACCCAGGAGTTCTCCAGAGAGAGCGCGAGAGAAGCCGTAGGAAGGCTTGACCGCATCCTGTCCGGGGACGCTGAGGCGGAGTACCGGCTCCGTAAGGGATGCAAATGGACGGCGCAGACACTGGCCGCGTACGAACGCCTCGACAGCGTCGAACTCCAGCGAATTCGCGACCGGCTCGATGAGCGGGCCACCCGCGAGGTCTTCTACGCGAGAATCGCCTCGGTCGAAGAGTTCGACTACGAAGGCTTCGTGTACGACTTCGAGGTGGCCGATCACCACAACTACGTCGCCGAGGGGATGCTGTGCCATAACACGGCCCAGTCCCTGGCCCTTCTCGCGTCCGAGCGGGCGAACGGCGAGCGTCCTGGTCCCACTCTCCTCATAGGGCCGATGTCGCTGGTGGGGAACTGGCAGCGGGAGGCCGCGCGGTTCACGCCGAAGCTGCGGGTGTACGTGCACCACGGGACGGGGCGGCACCGGGGTGAGGAGCTCGCCGAGGCGGTCGCGGGGGCGGATCTGGTGCTCACCACCTACGGGACGGCGGCGCGGGACGCGGAGATGCTCGCGCCGATCGCGTGGGAGCGGGTCATCTGCGACGAGGCGCAGGCGCTCAAGAACAGCGGGACGCGGCAGGCCCGGGCGGTGCGGAGCATCCCGGCGCGGAGCCGGATCGCGCTCACCGGCACGCCCGTGGAGAACCACCTGACCGAGCTGTGGTCGATCATGGAGTTCGCGAACCCGGGGCTGCTCGGGCCGCGGAGCGCGTTCCGGCGGCGGTTCGCGATCCCGATCGAGCGGGAGGGCGACGAGCAGGCGGCGCTGGCGCTCAGGCGGGCGACGCAGCCGTTCATCCTGCGCCGCCTCAAGACCGACAAGTCGATCATCTCGGACCTGCCGGAGAAGCAGGAGATCAAGGTCTACTGCAACCTGACGACCGAGCAGGCGTCGCTCTACCAGGCGACCGTGGACGACATGCTCCAGCAGATCGCCGAGGCGGAGGAGGCCAAGCGGCGCGGGCTGGTGCTGGCGACGATGGCCAAGCTCAAGCAGGTCTGCAACCATCCGGCGCAGCTGCTCAAGGACGGCTCGCGCCTGCCCGGCCGGTCGGGCAAGCTCGAACGGCTGGAGGAGATCTGCGCCGAGGTCCTGGAGCAGGGCGAGAAGGCGCTCGTCTTCACCCAGTACGCCGAGTTCGGCTCGATGCTCCAGCCCTACCTGGCGGCGCGGCTCGAACGCCCGGTGCTGTGGCTGCACGGCGGGACGTCCAAGCAGGGGCGCGACGACCTCGTCCAGCGGTTCCAGGAAGACGCCGAACCCGCCATCTTCCTGCTGTCCCTCAAGGCCGCCGGGACGGGCCTGACGCTGACCGCCGCCAACCACGTCGTGCACGTCGACCGCTGGTGGAACCCGGCTGTGGAGGACCAGGCCACCGACCGGGCGTTCCGCATCGGGCAGACCCGCGACGTCCAGGTCCGCAAGTTCATCTGCGTGGGGACGATGGAGGAGCGCGTCGACGAGATGATCGAACGCAAGAAGGCCCTGGCCGACTCGATCGTCGGCACCGGCGAGGACTGGCTGACCGAGCTGTCGGTCGCCGAGCTGCGCGACGTCCTGCGGCTGTCGCCGGAGGCGGTGAGCGACTGATGGACGAGGGCGTCAGGGCGCGCACCAGGCGCGGCTCGATCGGGGCGCGGTGGTGGTCGCGGCGCTTCATCGACCTGGTGGAGTCGTTCGCCGACGCCGGGCGCCTCCAGCGGGGCCGCGCCTATGCCCGCAAGGGCAACGTGTTCGACCTGCGGGTGGAGGCGTACGAGGTGACCGCGAAGGTGCGGGGCTCGGCGCCGGAGCCGTACGAGGTGGCGCTCGGCATCGAGGCGATCGACGAGGACGGCTGGCGCGCGGTGGAGGCGGAGCTGGCGTCCCGCGCGCTGTTCCGGGCCCGGCTGCTGGCCGGGGAGATGCCGCCGGAGATCGAGTGGGTGTTCGCCGAACTGGGGCTCGCGCTGTTCCCGGACTCGGCGTCCGACCTGCACCTGATGTGCGACTGCCCAGACTGGGGCGACCCGTGCAAGCACGCCGCCGCCGTCCTGTACCTGCTCGCCGAGGCGTTCGACGACGACCCGTTCCTCGTCCTCCAGTGGAACGGCCGGCGCCGGGACCAGCTGCTCGGCGCGCTGCGGCGCGCCACCGGGACCGAGCCCGACCCACTGGAGATGCGGGACGAGCCGCTCACCGCCGAGGGGTTCTGGACGCCGCCGTCCGGGCTGGCCCGGCTGCGCGAGCGCCCGCCGGCGCCGCCCGTCCCGCCGGGGTTCGTGCTCCAGGTCGCCGCTCCCCCGCCGGTCCGCGTCCGGCGCCGCGCGCTGACCGACGTGCTGGCGCCCGTCTACGAGGCGCTCGCCGGGCAGGACGATGACTGACCCGAGGTCTCCGGCGCCTCCGGGCCGCGGATGATCTTACGGAGTGCGAACGCCGGCGCGGTTCGACCGCCTACCTGAGGGGTCGCTTCATAGCCTTTTCGCACGCGGGCGTTCCGAGAGGGCCGGGCGCCGCCATGTGGGGGGAGCGACGAGGGATGAGCGGAATCGTCGTGGAGGCGCGTGAGCTGCGCGTCCGCTGCGGCGCCCGGACGGTCGGGGACGTCTCGTTCGGGGTGCCGGAGGGCCAGGTCTACGCGCTGCTCGGCCACGGGGGGTCGGGCAAGACGCTGCTGCTTGAGGCGCTGGCGGGCCTCCGCCGCCCCTGCGGCGGCACGGTGCGGATCCGGGGCGCCGACCCGTACGCGGCGCGGGAGGGGCTGCGGATCGGCACGGTGTGGCGGGACGGCGGGCTGTTCCCCGGCCTCACCGTCTCCGAGATCGTCACGGCCTGGCGCCGCTGGACGCTGGACCCGCTGGCGGCGGACGAGGCGCTCGCGCTGACCGGCCTGGAGGCGTTCGCCGGGGCGCGGTTCGAGCGGCTGACGGCCGGGGAGCGGCGGCGGCTCGACCTGTCGCTGGCGCTGCTGGGGCGCTCGGACGTGCTGTTCCTGGACGAACCCACGTCCGGCCTCGGCAGTGGAACGATCCATCTGATCTGGGCGACGCTGCGCCGGATCGCCGCGTCCGGCACGACGGTCCTGCTCGCCACGCGCGACGCGGCCGAGGCCCGCCGCGCCGACGGCGTCGTCGTCGTCGACCGGGCGCGGCCCGTGGCGCCGGGCGGCGGGACCGGAACCGGCATGATCTCGATCCGCGGGTCCGCCTCGTCCGGCGGTCCCGGCGCCGCCCGGTTCTGGTCGCAGGCGGCCGCGACCGGCGCGCCGGGTCCCGCGGCCGCTCAGCTTCCGGGGCCGCTCGGGTCCCGGGGCCGGGCGGCGGGCTAGGGCCTGTCTCGAAGTGGCCTCGGCCACGCGCGCGAACGCGTGACCTGCCCGGTGCGGCGAAGCCGAAGGCGAGCGAAACCGGGCAGATCGCGCAGCGATGCCGCGTTCGCCCAGGTTCGGGCACGTAGCGAGCCGCCAGGCGAGCGAAGTGGGCCGCCAGGCGAGCGAAGTGGGCCGCCAGGCGAGCGAAGTGGGCCGGGCTTTGGAAACACGGGCTAGAGCGGCAGGCGGGCGCGGACGGTGAAGCCGCCGTCCGGGCCGGGCCCGGCGTCGAGGTCGCCGCCGAGCGCCTCGGCGCGCTCCCGCATCCCGCGGATTCCGCTGCCGTCGGACGACGGCGCGCCCGATCCGGGCGTCCCGTCGTCCGCCACGGTGACGACCACGCCGTCGGCGCCGTAGCCGACGCGGACGACGGCGGACGTCGCGCCGGAGTGCCGGGTGACGTTGGTGAGCGCCTCCTGGACGATCCGATACGCGGCGAGGTCGGCCTCGGCGGGCAGCGGGCGCGGCTCGCCCTCCACCTCGGTGCGGATCTCCAGACCGGCCGCGGCGAGGCCCCGGGTCAGCTCGTCCAGCCGGGCGAGGCCGGGGGCGGGCGCGACCGGGGCGGCCTCGTCGACCTGCCGCAGGACGCCGAGCGTGGCGCGCATCTCCCGCAGCACGTCCTTGCTGGCCTGCTTGATCGCGGTGAGGGCTTCCTCGGCGCGCTGCGGCTCGCGGCGCAGGCCGTGCAGCGCGGCGGTGGCCTGCACGTTGATGAGCGAGATGTTGTGGCCGAGGACGTCGTGCAGCTCGCGGGCGATGCGCAGCCGCTCCTCGATGGCGCGGCGGCGCGCCTCGGCCTCGCGGCCGCGCTCGGCGACGCGGGCGCGCTCCTGCGCCTCGCGCAGGTAGGCGCGGCGGTTGCGGACGACGCCGCCGATGGCGACGACCGCGACGAACCAGCCGATGAGCAGGAAGCCGGCCGCGTCGGCGAGGTGGTTGACGTCGTCGCGGCGGTCGGCGGCCACGGTCCCGACCACCGCGGTCCCCGCGAGGGCGACGGCCGCGGTGAGGTACCCCTCGGCGGCCGCCGTGTAGAGGGCGACGACGAACGTGAGCACGGCCGGTCCGTCCGGTTCGGTGACCGGGTAGTAGACGGCGCAGGCGGCGAGCGTGACGGCGGCGACCGCGACGGGATGGCTCCGGCGGAAGTACAGCGCCCCGCAGGCGACCGCCAGCAGCGCCCAGCTGGAGAGGGGCATCCGTGAGGGCGGGCCCGTGTGGACCGACACGAGGGTCATCGCAGCCAGGACGGCGAAGGCCCCGCCGGCCAGTGCGGCGTCCGCGGTGCGGCCGGTCGGCAGCCAGGGGACCGGCCGCCCGCCCCGGTTAGCAAGTCGCACGGGTCCATCCTGCCAGCTTCGGCTCGCTTGCATGTCCGATACGAGATGTAGTACTTCTACTATCAACAGATGCAGTCTTACGGCGTTCCGTTCAAGGACCCGTACAGGGAGTCAGCATGAGCGAGCCGGTGAACCGCAAGGCCGATCCGGCGTCCGCCGAGAAGGAGACCGTCCACAACCGGATCACGGTGCTGAGGGCGGAGCGCGGCGTCTCGCGCCGCGACCTCGCCGCCGCGCTGGGGGTGCACTACCAGACGGTCGGCTACCTGGAGCGGGGCGAGTACAGCCCGAGCCTGCACCTCGCCCTGCGCATCGCCGAGTACTTCGAGGTGCCGGTCGAGGTCGTCTTCTCCCTCAAGCCGTTCCCGAGAATCGGAGGCACGTCATGACGAACCGCACCGCCGGATGGAGGGAGCGGTCCCGCCGCAGGCGCACGGACCGCCTCGCCGCCCTCGACGAGGAACTGGAGCGGCGGCTGCCCGCCCGCTACGCGCACCGCCGCACCCGCCGGGTGCTGGCGGGGGCGGGCGCGGCCATGCTGGGCCTGTTCTGGGTGGACGCCGCCGTGTCGTGGGCGCTGGCCCCGAGCGACACCGCGATGATCGTCAACTTCGTGATCCTCGGCGTCCTGGTGGTGGCCGGGATCCCGCTGGCCGGCCAGCTGATCGCGGTGACCCGGGGCCTGACCTCCCGGCGGGAGCGCGAGCTGGACGAGCGGCAGCTCGCGGCGCGGCTCCGCGCCTTCGCGACGTCGCACCAGGCCACCACGGTCGTGCTGTTCGCGGTGCTGGTGGCGACGATGATCGCCGACCGGGAGGGCCGCGAGTCGCAGATCCCCGGCGCCGCGCTCTTCCTGATCCTGTTCGCGCTGCTGGCGACGCACACGCTGCTCCCCCTCGTCGTCGCGGCCTGGCAGACGCCCGATCCGCCGCCCGCCGACGACGACGAGGGGGAGGCCGGCTAGCGCAGGTCGCCGTTGGTCATGCCCTGCGGCGCGGGCGGCAGCGCGACGAGGCCCATCTCGGCCCGTCCGGACAGCAGCGGGTGGCTCGGCACCACCCGCACGCTGTAGCCGAACGCGCCGCTGCGCCCGAGCGGCACCTCGCCGGTGTAGCGGCGCCGCCCGTTCTCGGCCGGACCGCCGTCCTCCAGCTCCAGGTAGGCCGGGTCGACGAGCGCGTCGGCGTCGTCGACTCGGCCGTAGGCGACCTCGACGGCGACGTCCTCGGGGGCGAGCCCGTCGAGGTCGACCACGACCCGGACCGTCAGCCGCGCGCCGACCTGGGGGCTCTCCTCCCCGGTGGACTCGACGTGCTCGACGGCGACGCGCGGCCACGCCGAGCGGACCTGCCGCTTCCAGGCCGCCAGCTCGCGGGCGCCCGCGAACTTGTCGGCGACCATGGAGCGCTCCGACACGGCGGCCGGGGTGTAGAGGTCGTCGACGTAGTCGCGCAGCATCCGGGACGCGAGCACCTTCGGGCCGACGGTGGCGATGGTGTGCTTGACCATCTCCAGCCAGCGGCGCGGCAACCCGGCCGAGTCGCGGTCGTAGAACGTGACGGAGACGTGGTCCTCGATCAGCTCGTAGAGGGCGGCGGCCTCCAGCTCGTCCCGCCGGTCGGGGCCGGCGAGGCCGTCGGCGGAGGGGATCGCCCAGCCGTTCTGGCCGTCGTACCACTCGTCCCACCAGCCGTCGCGGATCGACAGGTTCAGCCCGCCGTTCAGCGCGGCCTTCATCCCGGACGTGCCGCACGCCTCCAGCGGGCGCAGCGGGTTGTTCATCCACACGTCGCAGCCCTGCACCATGAGCTGCCCGAGGGCCATGTCGTAGTCGGGCAGGAACACGATCCGGTGCCGGACGTCCTCGGACCCGGTGAACCGGACGATCTCCTGGATGAGCCGCTTGCCGCCCTCGTCGGCGGGGTGCGCCTTCCCGGCGATGACGATCTGCACCGGCCGGTCGGGGTCGAGCAGGATCGCGCGGAGCCGGTCCGGGTCGCTCATCATCAGCGTGAGCCGCTTGTAGGACGGGACGCGACGCGCGAACCCGATCGTCAGGACGTCGGGGTCGAGGGCGTCGTCGATCCACGAGGTCTCGGCCTCGCTGGCGCCGCGCTGGCGCCACGACTCGCGCAGCCGGCGGCGCGCGTCCGTCACGAGGCGGCGGCGCAGCAGGTTCCGCATCCGCCAGACCTCCGGCTCGGGGACGTCGCGCACCGCCTCCCAGCCGCGCCCGGACTCCATCACCGACGGCAGCTCCCGGGCGGTGAACTCCAGCACCTCGCGCGCGACCCAGGTCCCCGCGTGCACGCCGTTGGTGATCGACCCGATGGGGACCTCGGCGGTGTCGAACCCGCCCCACAGCCCGCCGAACATCTCCCGGCTGACCTCGCCGTGCAGCCGGCTGACGCCGTTCACGCGCTGCGCCAGCCGCATCCCCATCACGGCCATGTTGAACACGGTGCGGTCGCCGCCGGGGTAGTCCTCGGCGCCGAGCGCGAGGATCCGGTCGACGGGGACCTGCTCCTCCTCGTTCGCGCCGCCGAAGTAGCGGGCGATCAGTTCGCGGGGGAACCGGTCGATGCCGGCCGGGACGGGCGTGTGGGTGGTGAACACCGTGCCCGCCCGGACCGCCTCCAGCGCCTCGTCGAAGGTCAGCGCCTCCTCCTTGGCCAGCTCGCGGATGCGCTCCAGGCCGAGGAACCCGGCGTGGCCCTCGTTGGTGTGGAACACCTCCGGCGCCGGATGCCCGGTGATGCGGCAGTAGGCGCGGATGGCCCGCACGCCGCCGATGCCGAGCAGCATCTCCTGGAGGAGGCGGTGGTCGCCGCCGCCCCCGTACAGCCGGTCGGTGACGTCCCGGGCGGCCTGGTCGTTCTCCTCGACGTCGGAGTCGAGCAGCAGCTGCGGGACACGGCCGACCCGCGCGATCCACACCTGCGCGTGCAGGCCGCCGCCCTTGGGCAGGCCGATGACGACGCGCACCGGCGTCCCGTCCCGCTCGCGCAGGAGGGTCAGGGGCAGGCCGTTGGGGTCGATCGGGGGATAGCGCTCCAGCTGCCAGCCGTCCGGCGACAGCGACTGGGAGAAGTAGCCGTGCCGGTAGAGGAGCCCGACCCCGAGGATGGGCACGCCAAGGTCGCTCGCGGTCTTCAGGTGGTCGCCGGCGAGGATGCCGAGGCCCCCGGAGTACTGCGGCAGCGCGGCGGTGATCCCGTACTCGGGTGAGAAGTAGGCGATGCTCACCGGCGAGTCCCCTGGGCGCGACTGGTACCAGCGCGGCGCCGTCAGGTACTCGCGCAGGTCCTCGGCGGTGTCCTGGAGGCGTCGCAGAAATCGCCGGTCCTCCGCCAGCCGCGCGAGCCGCTCGGGGGCGACCTCGCCGAGCAGCCTGACCGGATCGTGGTGGACGGCCTTCCAGAGCGCCGGGTCCACGTCGCGGAAGAGGTCGAGCGTCTCGTGGTGCCACGACCAGCGCAGGTTGAGGACCAGCTCCTCGAGCTGCCTGAGGGGCTCGGGAAGGACGGTGCGTACCGTGAAACGTCGGATTGCCTTCACGCAACGTCACGCTATGCGCTTCGGGGGCATGGGCGCGACGGCGGGGACCACACCGTCACCTCGCGGACCGATCGGCCCGGTGGAGGCACGAGTCCCCGGAAACCCCGTCCCTACAGGGGCTCTCGTCCCGTCCGGGGCGCTCGTCACCTGGGCGGGCTCCCGCGTCCCGGCCGACCGTTTGCCCAAACTCGACCCTCCCAAGACCGGCGCGGCACGACCGGGGTCGGCCACGGGCCGGGACGCAGGACACCGGTGGCCCTCGGTCGAACGCGAAAAAACATCCGCGACTACTCGGCAGTAGCCGCCGGGTTCCGGGCATGGACGTTTTGGATCTCTCGAGAGGGTAGGGGTGGCACATGCACGTCGAGTCCGGAACGTCCAGCATGCCCGGCATTCCGAAACTTGGACGCATCCCGATCGTCAACGTCGAGCCGGTGGTGGGGTGCGGCCGGTGGCCGGCGAAGGCGGTGGTGGGCGAGACCGTCGAGGTGTCGGCGACGGTGTTCCGGGAGGGGCACGAGCGGCTGGGCGCGGCGGTGGTGCTGCGGACGCCGGACGGCGAAGAACTGCCGCCGCAGCGGATGAGCGAGGTCGGGGCCGGGCTGGACCGGTGGTCGGCGCGGGTGACGCCGACGGAGATGGGGTCGTGGTCGTTCCGGGTGGAGGCCTGGGGCGATCCGATCGCGCACTGGCGCCACGACGCGCAGATCAAGATTCCGCGCGGCCAGGACGTCGAGCTCATGCTCGCGGAGGGGGCGCGGCTGTTCGCCCGCGCGGCGGAGGCCGTCCCGGGCAAGGACCGCCCGACCGTGGAGCGGCTGGCCAAGCGCCTCGGGGACGAGACCGTTCCGGTCATCGACCGGATGGAGGCGGTGGCCGATCCCGATGTCGAGGACGTCCTGGAACGCCATCCGTTGCGGGATCTGTTGACGGTCAGTGACTGGTATCCGCTGGTGGTGCACCGGCAGCGGGCCCTGTTCGGGGCCTGGTACGAGTTCTTCCCCCGCTCCGAGGGCGCGTCCTTCGACCCTCTGGGGCGCCGCGGCCCGATCTCGGGCACCCTGCGCACCGCGATGAAACGCCTGCCCGCGATCGCCGA
>NZ_JBFARL010000152.1:0-19920 GCF_040674655.1 Actinomadura sp. NPDC049753
TCCGGGTGACCTCCGCCTCGCGCCCGGCGACGGCCTCGTGGACCTGGGCGCCGGAGACCACGGCGAACGTTGGGGCCTGCGTCATGTGGGGAACTAACGAGGTGTACCCGGCCCTCGCCTTCGAGGAGCCTCCGCCGCCGGGCTCCGCGCCGCAGGACGCCCCGCTCTGGGAGGCCCCGGAGCCCGAACCGGGCCCCGCCGCCGTCACGCCGCCGGATCCCGACCCCGCTCTCCCCGAGCCCGCGCCGCCGTCCGGCTGGGACGGGCGGCTGCCGCCTCCCATCGAGCCGAAGCAGCCGCCGATCATGCCGGGCGAGCTGCGCCCGTTCGTCCCCGGCGAGTTCAACGCGGGCGGACACGGGACGCGCCACGGGCACGATCCCCTCAACGGGCGTGATTCGCTTAGCGGGCAGGAGCCCCTCAACAGGCATGACCCCCTCAACGGGCGTGATTCGCTCAACGGGCGTGATTCGCTTAGCGGGCATGACCCCCTCAACGGGCACGATCCCCTCAACGGGCAGGGGCTCAACGGCGCCGGGCTGAACGGGGCGGCGCGTGACGAGCCGTCCGTCCTCGATGACGCCGAGTGGGACGCCTTCCGCCGCGGCGCCCTGGAAGCACCAGACGCCCCCGTGCCTGGCACGACGGATCCGCTCGCCGCGGTACCCCCGGAACCGCCCGGCGAGCCGCCGCTTCCGCCCGTACCTCACGCGGACGAGGGGCCGGCCGAGGCGTTCCCCGACGTCCCGCCGCCCGGCCTGGGCGGCGCGGAACCGCCGGAAGGGCCCGTCCCGCCGCCGGACCCGGCCGACGGCGAGCCGCGCGGACGGCACTCGCGGCGGCCGCGGTCCGGCGAGGACGAGGAGTACCGGCCGCCCTGGTGGTGAGCGCGGTACTCCGGCGGGCGTAGCGCGAGTGCCTCCGGCCGGACGATGCGGCCCCCCGGACCTCTCTCCGACCATCGACTCATCCGACACAGGAAGGTCGATGAACCATGTTGACGACGTTGGCGACGCAGGCGGCCGCGATGCACCCGGGCGGCTGGCACGACGGGGACGCCCCCGCGTTCTGGCCGGTCTTCCCCATCACGTTCGGCCTGTTCTGGCTGGCCGTGCTCGGCACCGCCTTCTACCTCATCCGGCGCCGCATGCACGACGGCGCCGCTGCGGCCAGGGCGGCGGCCGACCCGATGACCAAGGCGCGCTCGGTTCTCGCCGAGCGGTTCGCCCGGGGCGAGATCGACGAGGACGAGTACCACATCCGCATGTCCGCCCTGCGCAACGGTGCCTAGTCGGCGGCCGCCTCCTCGAAGATGCGGTCGACGCCGTCCGGGTACATCGGTGCCCGGACGGCGGCGTCGGCGAAGCGGGTGAGCAGCCGCGCGAACTCGGTGCGCTCCCGCTCCGACCAGTCGGCCATCAGGTCGTCGAGGTAGGCGCGGCGGAAGCGGTCGGAGACCTGCTTGACGCGCCGCCCGGACTCGGTCAGGCCGAGGTTGGCGCGGCGCGCGTCGACGGGGGAGGGCCGCCGGGACACCAGGCCGGCGTCGATGGCGTGCCCGACGAGGCGGCTCGCCGTGGACGGGTCGATCTCCAGCCGTTCCGCGACCGCGCCGACCGTGACCTCGCAGGACGGCTCGTCGGGGCGCTCGCAGTCGGTGAGGGCGGCGACCGCGTTCACCACCATCAGGTTCGACAGCTGCAGCGGGCGCCCGTCCGCGGCGGTGGAGGTCTGGGCGCGGACGCGCTTGACGAGGTCGGGCTTGGCCCACACGCGGCGCAGATGGAACAGCGCGGTCGCGATCTCGGTGAGGGCGCCGTCGGCGGGGGGCTCGGGAGGGCTCCCGTCCCGAGGCGCGGCCCGCTCGGCGGTCCGTCCCGTGGCGGAGGTCTCCGTCGCCATGCAAGGTCTCCGTTCCGGACGCCGAACGCTGCGGATCACCTACTCTAACGTATGCAGCGTACATATGTTTCACCCTGGCGTGAACGCCGTTGCCGGTGAGACACACGGAGCGAAAGAGCCCCAGGTGAACGGCGATGTGATGCACTGAACCACCGGCGTCCGTTCACCGGGATCCGCCGGAACTTGTCCGCGCGGACGCGTAGCATGGCTCCCGCCCGAACCCGGACGACCCGGGATCAGTAACCACAGAGGGGACCTGATGCGAGCGGCGAACGCCCCCGGTGACCCCCGCGGTGACGTCCCCCCACAGGACCGAACCATGGACGACGGCCGCCCCCCGGCCGAGCCCGGCCCCGCCGAAGCGGAGGGCGGGGCGGACGACGCCGCGTTCAGCGCCGGCGGGCTCTCCGAGCGCGACCGCCGGATCCTCGCCTTCGAACGGCAGTGGTGGAAGTACGCCGGCGCCAAGGAGCAGGCCATCCGCGAGACGTTCGACATGTCGGCCACGCGGTACTACCAGCTCCTGAACATCCTGATCGACCGGCCCGAGGCGCTGGAGTGCGACCCGATGCTCGTCAAGCGCCTTCGCCGGATGCGGACACAGCGGCAACGAAGCCGTGCCGCGCGGCGGCTCGGCATCCGGCCCTGACCTGGCCACCATTGGTCACGTGAACTCTCCCCGCTCTTTGACGGCCGCAGGTGCCGAAGGACTTGACGCCATCCGCGAGAACCCGGCCGGAGCCGTGCTCGGCTTCGACTTCGACGGGACCCTGGCGCCGATCGTCGCCGACCCCGCCTCGGCGAGGGCCCATCCGGACGCCGCGCCGGCCCTGGCCCGGCTGGCCCCACTGGTCGGCTCGCTGCTGATCGTGACCGGACGTCCCGCCGCCGTGGCCGTCGAGTACGGCGGATTCGAGGGCATCGACGGGCTCGTCGTCCTCGGGCAGTACGGGCTCGAACGCTGGGACTCCGGCACGCTGACCGTGCCGGAGCCGCCGCCCGGCGTCGCCGAGGCCCGCGCGAAGCTGCCCGGCGTCCTCGCCGCCGCCGGCGCCCCGCCCGAGACGTTCGTGGAGGACAAGGGGCAGGCGCTCGCCGTCCACACCCGGCGGTGCGCCGAACCGCAGGTCGCGCTGGACCGGCTGCGCAGCATCCTCGCCGCGCTCGCCGAGCGGACCGGGCTGTCGGTGGAGCCGGGGCGGTACGTCCTCGAACTGCGCCCGCCCGGCATGGACAAGGGCAAGGCGCTGCGCGCGTACGTCGACGACCGCGGGACGCGCCCCTCAGCCCTGCTTTTCGCCGGGGACGACCTCGGCGACCTCGCCGCGTTCGACGCCGTCGACGCGCTGCGCGCCGAGGGCGTGCCCGGCGTGCTGGTGTGCAGCGGCTCGACCGAGGTCACCGCGCTCGCCGGACGGGCGGACCTGGTGGTCGACGGGCCCGCCGGCGTGGTCGACCTCATCGGCTCGCTCGCCGACTCCCTCTCCTGACTCCTCCGGCGGCCTCCGGCGCCGCCCGGGGCGCCGGAGCGCTGAGGAATTGTCCGCCAGGTGACAAGAGTCCCGGCTCGACTTGTCGCATCTCGCGAGACTCCGGGGGCCGGTGTGGCAGAGGAAGGCGATTAGGTCAAAATGTGGTGAATTGTGGGGAGTGCGGTCCGCGGGGGAGCCGCACGAGGGACATCGGGAGGCGAGACGGTGGACACGGAACCGGGACTTCCGCGCCGTCCAGGCGAGATCAGGCACACGCCCTCCCAGGGCATCCCGAGGGCCACGCCCAGAGAGGGGACGCCGGTCCGCCCGCCCGGTGCCCACGTACCGCCCGGTGCCCAGGTGCCGCCCGGCGCCCACATACCGCCTGGCCCTCCCATTCCGCCGGACGCCCCGACGCGTCCGATCGTCCACACCGCGCCGGCCGCGCAGGCGCCGCCGCGCGTCTGGGGCACGCCGCCGCCTACGCCCCCAGGGCCGCCGCCGTCGCCCCCAGGGCCGCCGCCGTCGCCCCCAGGGCCGCCGCGGTCGCGCCCCGAGCCGCCGCTCGGCGGGTCGGAGTGGGCCGCCGTGCCCGAGGCGCAGGACGCCTACTCCGAACCCGAGGAGTGGTCGTCGGCGACGGGGCCGATGGGCGTCCGCGAGACCAGCGGCGTCCAGGTGCGGATCGGACCTCGCGAGCGCGAGCGCGAGCGCCGGGAGCGGCGGCGCAAGGGACGCCGAAGCGGCCTGGTCGCGGCGGGCGTGCTCGCCCTGGCCGGACTGGTCACGGCCGGGCTCGTGCTGACGCCCGGCTCCGGCGACGAGGGCGCGACGGAGGCGGCCCCCGCCGCGGGCGAGCGGGCGCCGGGCGGCGCCGCCAAGCTGCCGCCCGCGGGCGCGCCCATCACGGTCGGCACCGCCGACGGCTCCAGGTACAGGATCGCCGCGGTGACGTCCGGGATCAGCGACGGCGTGGTGACGGCGTCCCGGTCCACGCCGCCGTCCGGGACGGCGTTCCCCTACATCGAGTACATCCTCGCGAACCCGAGCGGCGGGAGGGTCCTGCTCGACTTCCCCGGCGACGTGTTCGTCCGGCGCGACCTCGTCACGCCGGCGGCGCGGGGGCGCTGTATGCCGCAGGCCGGCGTCCCCGAGAGCCTGTGCACGCCGCCGACCGACAGCCAGGTCGTGCGGCGGCTCGCCGGCGGCGCGCTGGTCGCGGGGGAGGGCGGCGACAAGTACCTTCCGCCGGGCTCGGCCTACCTGGTCCGCGCGACGGTGGGCGTCCCGGTCGACCGCGGCGTCAGGCGCTCGGACATGGCCCTGTACGTGTGGAAGCAGCTGTACATGGCCGACCGGCTCGCCGAGCAGGCGCCCTTCCCGAAGGGAAAATGAAACCGCCGTGACCTGGGCGGCCACGGCGGTTCCGGTCGGTGCTCCCTGAGGTTCACTCGGCTTCGGGGTCATCGGCGAGGATCCCGTACAGGCGGCGGCGGGCGTCGTTGACCACGTCCAGCGCGCGCGCCTTCTGCGCCTCGCTGCCCACGGCCATCACCTGCTGGAGGGCGCCCATCAGCTGGCCGACGGCCTCGCGCCCGCGCAGGACGTTCTCGCCGGCGGCCTCGGTGACCTCGTCCCAGGGGGCGGCGGTCTGCGCCGACGCCTCCTCCCGGCCGGCGTCGGTGAGGGAGAACAGCCGCTTGCCGCCCTGCTCCTCGCTGCTGACCAGGCCCTCGTCCTCCAGCATCTGGAGGGTCGGGTAGACCGAGCCGGGGCTCGGCCGCCAGACGCCGCCGGTGCGGCCGTCCAGTTCCTGGATCATCTCGTAGCCGTGCATCGCCCGCTCGGCCAGCAGGGCGAGAAGCGCCGCCCGGACGTTGCCGCGCCGGGTGCGCCGCCCGCGTCCACCGGGTCCGCGATGGCCGGGGCCGAAGCCCGGACCGAAGCCGGGTCCGCCCGGGCCGCCGGGCCCCCACGGGCCGAACGGGTCGCCGCGGCGCCCTCGCTCCTCGGGTCGCCTGAAGCCGCCGCGCCTTCTCATCGTGTGCTCGTGCATCGCAGTCTCCTTCGTTGTTGATCGGTTGCGATGCTTCAACGATATATCGCAAACATGTCGCGATGCAACACTGTGATGCGAATCACTGCGGGGTGTGCCCGCGCCGAACGGAACGAGGCGCGGAGCGGTGGCCGCTCCGCGCCTCGATACGCGGGTCTTCGTGTTGCCGGTCCGAGTTCCGGGTCAGGGGCCGGTGACCTTCAGGTTGTCCAGGATGTCCTTGGTGGCGTCGCGGCCGTCGGTCTCCTTGACCCGGATCCACAGGCCGAACTTGCCGGACTTGTCCTTGAGGCCGACCTCGGTGACCGACGGCGTGCCGGTCTTGCAGGCGGTGAAGCGGGTGATCGTCCCGCTGAGGGCGCCGTCCGGCGTGGTGTAGTTCTCCGGCGCGGCCTTCGTGCACTGCGGATGGACGGCGGCGCGCGGCGGCGGGAGCTGGTTCGGAGCGAGGTCGGTGGTCACGCCGACGAACACGCCGGGGCCCTTGCCGTTGCCGAGGAACGCGGCCTTGTCCGGCGTCGCGCGCAGCACCGGCCGCGGCTGGCCGTCGGCGAGGCCGACGGCGGACGGCGTCCATGTCGGCTCCTGCCCCTGAACCGGCCACGACTTCGGCACCGCGGTCTTGATCTTGCCCGAGCCGTCGGCGACCGCGGTGAAGTCCTTCGGGACCGCCGGCTTCTTGTCCTTGCCGTCCTTGCCGCCGTCCCCGCCGTCGCCGCCGGAGAACATCATCCCGAGCGTCAGACCGCCGATCACGGCGACCACCAGCACCACCGCCGTGATGATCAGCGGCGTGACGAACTTCTTCCGGGCTCCGCCGCCGCGCGGCCCGCCCTGCCCGCCGCCCTGGACCGGCCCCGGCGGCGGAGGCTGGAAACCGGTCGGCGGGGGCCCGTAGGGCTGCTGGCCGCCCGGGCCCATCTGCTGGATCGGTCCGCCTTGCGGGGCTCCGCCCTGCGGCGACTGGGCCGGGAACGCGGTGGTCTTGTCGTCCAGGCCCTGCGGCTGGTTCTGCGGCGGCGCCTGCGGCCGGCCCTGCGGAGGCGGGCCCTGGTAGGCGATCGTCGGGTTGTTGTCGTTGTCCGGTGCTGTGGGCCCCTCCACCTGGGTGAAGGGGGTGGAGCGCCCGCTGGGCCGGTCCACGACCGTCACCTCTTCGGACGACGTACTGGGCGGGACGCGCATCTCGGAGGTGTGGAGGTCGTCCTCGCCGGGCTGGTCGAACCGCGTGTGCATGCCGGGCTGTGCGCTCTGCCCCGCTGCCGCGGCGGGCTGCGCGGGGTTGGGCTGTGCGGGCTTGGGCTGCGGAGGGTTGGGCTGTGCGGGGCCGGGCTGCTGCACGGGAGGAGGCTGGACCTGGGCCTGGACGCCCTCGCGGTAGAAGTCCTGGACGGTCGCGTCGGCGTCGATCTGCGGCTCGGGCGGCGGGGACGCCGCTTGGGCGGGCGCCGGCGCGGCCTGCGCCGAGGTGGGCCGCAGCGTGGACAGCGCCTCAGCGAACGCCTCGGCGGTCGGCCACCGCTTCTCCCGCTCGACCTCCAGCGCCCGCAGGACCACCTGGTCGAACGCGGGGGGCAGGCCCTCGCGCAGCTCGCTCGGCGCCTTCTTGACCGGCGCCGGGCCCGGAGCCCGCCCGGTGAGCATGTGGTAGGTCAGGGCGCCGAGGCCGTACACGTCCGCGCGGATGTCGAGCCCGCCGCCGAACCGCGCCTGCTCGGGCGACATGTACCCGGGCGTGCCGACCGGGAGGGTGAAGGCGCCGGACGCGTGCGCGAGCGCCTTGGCGAGGCCGAGGTCGGCGATGAGCAGTTTCTCGCCGCCGTCCGGCGTCGACTGGAACAGCACGTTGGACGGCTTCAGGTCGCGGTGGATGACGCCCAGCGTGTTGATCACCTCGACGCCGTAGGCGATCTGCTCGGCGAGCGCCACCGCCTCGCTGACCGGAAGTGGCCGCTCACGCATTCGATCGCCGAGCGTCCCGCGGTCGGCGTACGACATCACGAAGTAGGGGCGCCCGTCCGGCAGCTCGCCGATGTCGTGGACGCGGACGAGTCGCTCGGAGTCGGCGCGGCGCAGGATCCGGGCTTCCTCCAGGAACCTGTTGCGCACGTCCAGATCGTCGATCAGGCTGCCGTTCAGGACCTTTATGGCGACCTGGGACTCGAGGGCGTCGTCGTGCCCCAGCCATACAGAGGCGAACGCCCCCGACCCCAGGACGCGATCGATCCGGTAACGGCCTACTGATGGTGGGAAAGACACTCCCGTATCATCCCAACAACGGGGTGAGCGCGCGAACGAGCAATGAGGCGGCATGGCATTCGACGAGAGGACCGAGGAGTTGGCGGTCAAGGCCGCACAGGGCGACCAGGGCGCCCTCAACGAGCTCCTCCGCAAGATCGAGCCGGACGTGCTGCGGCACAGCTCCCGGTTCCTGCCCTGCCGACAGGACGCCGAGGAGGCGTGCCAGGACGCGTTGCTCCAGGTCGCCCGCAACATCCACCGGTTCGAGGGCCGGTCGCGGTTCAGCACCTGGCTGCACGTCGTCGTCGCCAACTCCGCCCGCTCCACCTACCGTTCGCTGAAGCGGCGTTCGGTCGAGCAGGCGGGCGAGCTTCCGCAGCAGCGCCCCGACCCGCGCCGGACGAGCGTCATCGCGGGTTCCCGGGTCGACATCCTCGACGCCATGGAGGACCTGGAGGCCCGCAAGCCCGACCTCATCCAGGCCCTGGTGCTGCGGGACGTCTCGCAGCTGGAGTACGCGGAGATCGCCGAGCAGCTCAAGCTCCCGCTCGGCACGGTCAAGTCCCGCATCCACGAGGCGCGCAAGCAGGTGAGGCAGACGCTCGGCGAGTCCTACACCTGACCGCCGGTCAAGGGTGGGTCATCGGACGGTAACAGTGGATGCAGAAGCCGGGTCCTGAGCTGGGCTTCTGCACCAGCATGCGGTGCATGCCACCAGGACCGGCCCTCCGCCGCGATCGTCCGATCTTCATCTTCGGCTGTCCTCGCTCGGGCACGACGCTGCTGCGCCTGATGCTCCACTCGCACGCCCGCATCGCGATCCCGGCGGAGACCCGGTTCGTCCTGCCCGCCTATGCGGCAAGGTGCGACTACGGTGACCTCCGGGAGAGCAAGAACAGGCGGATGCTCGCGGAGTGGATCGTCGGAGAGCGCGCCACCAAGGTGCGGGCGCTCGGCATGGACCCCGACGGGCTCGTCGAGGAGATCGCCGACGGGCCTCCGACGCTCGGCTCGGCGGTCGGCATCGTCTTCCGCGCCTACGCCCGCCTGCACGGCAAGCCGCGCTGGGGCGACAAGCGCCCCAGCTACTCCCAGCACGTCGGCGCGCTGCTGCGGATGTTTCCCGACGCCCAGTTCGTCCATCTTGTCCGGGACGGCCGGGACTGCGTCGCGTCGCTGATGGAGATGCCCTGGTTCGACCTCGACATCCACCACGCCGTCTCCGCCTGGCGGGAGACGATCGACCGCGGCCGCAGGCTCGCCGAGCGCCTCGGCCCCGACTCCTACTACGAGCTGCAGTACGAGCGGCTCGTCGCCGACCCCGGCGACGAGCTGACCCGGCTCTGCGGCTTCCTCGGCGAGGACTTCGACCCCGAGATGATCCACCCGGAGGGCCTCGCGAAGCGGATCGTCCCGTCCACCAAGAAGTGGCACGGCCGCACCCACGACGCCGTCACGACCAACCGCGTCGGATCATGGGCCGAGCGCCTCGACGCGTGGGAGATCAGCCTGGCCGAGGCCGCGTTCGGCGAGCGGCTCGCCGAGTACGGCTACGAGCCGAGCGGCCTGCCGAAGCCGTCCGCGGCCCTGCTCGCCCGCTTCACCCGCACCGCCGCCCACCGGCGCATGGCGCAGAGCAAGGCCGCGCTGCGGGAACGGTTGAGGCAGCACCACGAGCCGAACCCCGTCGAGTGCCTCCTCACCGCCGAGCAGTCCGCCGGCAGCGCCCCCTGACCGGACCCGCGGCGTGTTGCCCTGACGCCCGCAGAGCAGCACGCCGCTTCCCTTCCACGGAGATCTAGTCCAGCGCGGCCAGCTGGTCGGCGAACCAGCGCTGCGGGGGCAGGGCGGTCGCGGCGCCGGCGAGGCGGGCGCAGCGTTCGGCCCGCCGGGCGCGCGGCATCAGCAGGGCCTGGTGCAGGGCCTCGGCCGTCTGCGACACGTCGTAGGGATTGACCACCAGCGCGTCCTCGGACAGTTCCGCCGCCGCGCCCGCCTCTCGCGACAGCACGAGCGCGCAGCCGTGCCGCGACAGGACGGGCCCCTCCTTGGCGACCAGGTTCATCCCGTCCCGGATCGGGTTGACGAGCAGGACGTCGGCCAGGCCGTAGGCGGCAAGGGAACGCGGGTAGTCGTCGTTCACCTGGAGGATCAGCGGGTCCCAGTCCTCCGTGCCGAACTCTTCGGTGATCTGCCCGGCCATGCGCTGGACGGCCGCGGTGTACTCCCGGTACTCGGGCAGGTCGTAGCGGGACGGGTAGGCGAACGCGAGGTGCACGACGCGTCCGCGCCACTCGGGATGGTTGACGAGCATCTCCCGGTACGCGGAGAGCCCGCGCACGATGTTCTTGGACAGCTCCGTCCGGTCGATCCGCACGATGAGCTGGCGGTCGCCCACCTGTTCGCGCAGCGCGCGGGCCCTTTCGACGACGTCCTGTTCGGCGGCGCGGCTGCGCAGAGCCGTACCGTCCACCCCGAGACCGTGCACACCCACGCGCGTGGTGTGGCCCGAACAGGAGACGGTGCGGGCGGCGCGGTCGACGCGCGCGCCCGGCAGGAGCTCGCAGCAGTCGAGGAAGGCCGACGCCCACCGCTCCGTGAGGAAGCCGGCGTGGTCGGCGCCCAGGATGCCGAGAAGGATCTGCGCGCCGATGTCGTCCGGGAGCAGCCTGAAGTACTCCGGCGGCGCCCAGGGCGTGTGGGAGAAGTGCACGATCTTCAGGTCGGGGCGCCGGTCGCGCAGCATCCGCGGAGCCAGCGACAGGTGGTAGTCCTGGATCGCCGCCTTCGCGCCCGGGGCGGCGTCCCGGGCGAGGGCGTCCGCGAAGGCCGCGTTGTAGGCCTCGTAGGACTGCCAGTCCCGCCGGGCGCGGGCGTCGAAGTGCGGGCTGCGCGGCGTGTCGTACAACAGGTGGTGGACGAACCACAGCGTCGAGTTGGCGACGCCGTTGTAGGCGCGGTCGAACGTGGCCGCCGGGATGTCGAGCATCCGTACCGCCGCCCCGCCGGTCTCGTATCCGGCGAGGTCGAGGCGTCCGTCCGGGGAACGGCGCGACGCCGTGCGGTCGGCCTCGCCGAGGCTCGCGCACACCCAGAGGACGTCCGCTCCGCCGGGGGACGGCTCCCGCGCCGTCTCGGCCGGACGCGGCGGGCCGGGGTCGCGCGGGGCGCCCGTGACGGCGGCGAGGCCCGACACGAGACCGCCGCCCCCGCGCCGCATGGTGAGCCCGCCGTCGTCCGACAGCGAGAACGACACCGGCCCCCGGTTCGAGGCCACCAGCACTTGGCTCATACGGGAAGGGTCTCAGTTGCGGCCGAGGCGCATCAAAGTGACCCGCGAGGTGGCCGGCATCGCCCGCCCTTCTGTCCGTTCCGCCCGGTTAGTCATCCGCCCAGGGGGTATCCGGCGCCAATGAGCAAGTCCGAGACGACGAAAACCGTGCTCGTCGCCGGTGCCGCAAACCTCATCCTCGCGATCACGAAGCTGTTCGCCGGCCTGCTGGCCGGGTCCAGCGCCATGCTCGCGGAGAGCGCGCACTCGGTGGCCGACACCCTCAACCAGGGCTTCCTCTACACGTCGATCCGGCGCAGCGAACGGCCCCCCGACCGGCGCCACCCCTTCGGATACGGCAACGAGCGGTACGTGTGGTCGCTGCTCGCCGCGTTCGGCATCTTCGTGGCCGGCGCCGGATTCTCGATCTTCGAAGGCATCCTGACCATGACCGGTCACGGCGGCGGCGGGACGACGGTGTGGCTCGCCTACGCCGTCCTCGGCCTCGGCGCGGTGCTGGAGGGGACGTCCTGGATCCGCGCCTTCTACCAGGCCAGGAAGGAGACGCGCGAGAGCGAACGCGACCTGGTCGAGCATGTCCGCAAGTCGCCCGACGTGACGTTCAAGACCGCGCTGTTCGAGGACACCGCGGCGATGATCGGCCTCGCGCTCGCCGCCGGCGGCCTCGTGATGCGCCAGATCACCGGCTCGGATTTCTGGGACGGGCTCGCGTCCGTCCTCATCGGGATCCTCCTGGTCGTCCTCGCCTTCTCGATCGGCCGGGAGAGCATGGGCCTGCTCATCGGCCAGGCGGCCGACCCCGCCGAGCAGCGCGAGATCCGCGCCGAGATCTGCGGCGCGCCCGGCGTGACCGGCGTGGACGAACTGCTCACCATGCACTTCGGCCCGGAGCAGATCCTCGTCGCCGCGAAGGTGCACTTCTCCGACGACATCAGCGCCGACGAGGCCGAGGACGTCGCCGGCGAGATAGACCGGCGGCTCCGCGGGCGCGTCCCGACCGTCCGGCACGTGTTCCTCGACCCGACCCAACGGGTGATCAAGACACCCGCGGGGTAACGTCTCAATCGCTGGACCCGCCTGTCTGGCATCCGGTCAGTTCATGTAAAGTCACGCATACGAGTTCAAAGCTCGTGATCGACAACTTCATACCGCTCATCCAGAGGGGTGGAGGGACCGGCCCTGCGAAGCCCCGGCAACCACCTGGCTGCGGCGCGTCGCGATCCTGCGAGGCCGGCCGGGAGATGGTGCCAACTCCGGCCTGCGACCAAGGTGGCGCAGGGAAGATGGGGAGAAAGGCCTCGCCCTCATGGCACTCACGCCTGCCACAGACCTCGGACCGGCTACCGCTCTCGTCTGCCGCGAATGCGGCTCGTCCCGCGACCTCGGACCCTTCTACGCGTGTGAAGAGTGTTTCGGCCCCCTGGAGATCGCCTACGACTTCGGCGGCGTCACCCGGGAGTCCATCGAGTCCGGGCCGCGCAACATCTGGCGGTACCGCGGGCTGCTGCCCGTCCCGTCCAACGTCGCCGACACCCCGAACACCGAGCCGGGCCTGACCCGCCTCGTCCGCGCCGACAACCTCGCGGAGAGCCTCGGCCTGCAGAGCCTGTGGGTGAAGGACGACAGCGGGAACCCGACCCACTCGTTCAAGGACCGCGTCGTCGCCGTGGCGCTCGCCGCCGCCCGCGAACTGGGCTTCAAGGTGCTGGCCTGCCCGTCCACCGGGAACCTCGCCAACGCCGTCGCCGCCGCGGCGGCCCGCGCCGGGATCCGCAGCGCGGTGTTCGTCCCGTCGAACCTGGAGTCCCAGAAGATCATCACGACGGCCGTGTACGGCGGGACGTTCGTGACGGTCGACGGCAACTACGACGACGTCAACCGGCTCGCGTCCGAGATCGCGGGCGAGCAGGACGACTGGGCGTTCGTCAACGTCAACGTACGCCCCTACTACGCCGAGGGCTCCAAGACGCTCGGCTACGAGATCGCCGAGCAGCTCGGCTGGCGGCTGCCCGACCAGATCGTCGTGCCGGTCGCGTCCGGCTCCCAGCTCACCAAGATCGACAAGGCGTTCCAGGAGCTGATCAAGCTGGGCCTGGTGGAGGAGAAGCCGTACCGCGTCTTCGGCGCCCAGGCCTCCGGGTGCGACCCGGTCGCCGCCGCGTTCAAGGCGGGCCACGACGTCGTCCGCCCGGTGAAACCCGACACGATCGCCAAGTCCCTCGCCATCGGCAACCCCGCCGACGGCCCCTACGTCCTGGACGTGGCCCGCCGCACCGGCGGCGCCGTCGAGGACGTCACCGACGAGCAGGTCGTCGAGGGGATCCGGCTCCTGGCCCGCACCGAGGGCGTCTTCGGCGAGACGGCCGGCGGCGTCACCGTCGCGGCCCTGCGCAAGCTCGTCGAGGCAGGCTCCCTCGACCCGGGCGCCGAGACCGTGATCATCAACTCCGGGGACGGCCTGAAGACCCTGGACGCCGTCGCCCCGGTCGTCGCGCCGTCGGCGAACATCGCCCCGTCCCTGGAGGCGTTCCGCGCCGCGGGCCTCGCCTGAGAACGAAGGAGCAGCATGAGCAGCGTGTCCGTCCGTATCCCGACGATCCTGCGGACCTACACCGGGGGCGAGTCCGAGGTGAAGGCCGAGGGCGCGACCCTGCGCGCGGTCGTCGCCGACCTTGAGGCCAGCTACTCCGGCATCTCCGCCCGCATCCTGGACGACGCGGGCAAGATCCGCCGTTTCGTGAACGTCTACGTCGGGGACGAGGACGTCCGTTTCGCCGAGGGCCTCGACACCCCGACGCCCGAGGGCGCCCAGATCTCCATCATCCCCGCGGTGGCGGGCGGCTGACGTCCGTCTCGTCCGCGAAGCCCCGGCACGTCCACCGTGCCGGGGCTTTTCCGTGCGCATGTGGCCGATTCCCCCTTCTGCGGAACGCGATTGCCCCGGTGGATGCTGGATTGGGAAACTGTTCTTCCCGTCCGGCCAAACGCATATGGACAAAGCTTTAGCGAGCGCCAGTTTCGCGGCTTTGATCTTGATCACCGCCTCTCCGTCACTTGGGTTTCTCGCTGGCCGCGCCCTGGAAGATTGATCCCGGAGTGGCGCTCCCTGGGGCGCCGATCGGCATACGAGAGTGAGGAAAGGCATGAAGCGCATTTTGCGCACGATGGCCGTTACCGGCATAACGATGGGGGCGGCCGTCCTCGCGGCTCCATCGGCGATGGCCGACATCAACTTCTACAAGGTGGAGAAGGCGTACGTGGGGCACAACGGCTCCACGTACATCACCGAAAAGGGTCCGGGCGACCTGATCTACACCGACATCAACAAGTCGCCCAAGGCCGCGCCGGTGATCGGGAACAAGCCGGTGAAGACCGGTGACATCACCACGAAGCTCCACGGCGGGAAGCACAACACGGCCGTCACGGGCGTCGAGGGCTCCGAGCAGGAGGCCACCAAGGTCGCCCTCGCCAAGGCGGCCGAGCACCAGGCCGCCGAGCAGCAGGCGGCTCCTCAGGAGGCCGCTCCGCAGCAGGAGTCGCTGCAGGCGGCGCCGGAGCAGAACGCCGAGCAGGCCGCCCCGCAGCAGGGCGAGCAGCAGGCCGCTCCGCAGCAGGAGGCCCAGCAGGCTGCTCCGCAGCAGGGCGAGCAGCAGGCCGCGCCGGAGCAGAACGCCGAGCAGGCCGCTCCGCAGCAGGACGCGCAGCAGGCCGCGCCGGAGCAGCAGGCCGCGCCGGAGCAGCAGGCCGCGCCGGAGCAGCAGGCCGCGCCGGAGCAGCAGGCCGCTCCGGAGCAGCAGGCCGCGCCGGAGCAGCAGGCCGACGCCAACGCTCCGCAGGCCGGGCAGCGGCTGGCCACCACGGGGGACCGCCCCGAGCCGGTGCACGTCCACGCGGCCAAGAAGGCGATCGTCGGCCAGAACGGCCCCGTCGCCAACATCGAGAAGGGCCCGGGCGACGCGATCTTCACGAACCTCAGCGGATCGCCCCGCTCGACCGTCTACGCCGGCAACAGCGCGACGATGACCGGGCCCATCACCAGCCACATCCACGGCGGGAAGCACAACACCGTGATCAACGCGGTCGAGGGCCCCGAGCAGGAGTCCACCAAGCGGTGAACCTCGGTTCCTAGCAGAACACCGAAGCACCACGGCCGCTCCGGCCCGGTCACGCATCGACGCCGGAGCGGCCGCCCAATGTCCGGACCCGTTTGCGGCGGCCTTTTGCCCGGGACCGAAAGAACATCCTCACCATTCGCCATACTCCATGAAAGCGGCCCAATGGGCCGTGGTGATCCCCGGCGCATCAGGCCGCCGCAAACGTTGTCGCACCGACAGAACCGGCACCAACGGCCCGTGACGAAGAAATTCCGCGGAAGCGGCGGCACGGGCCGCCGCCGGTGCAATGGCACGCGAAATGGGTGGCCCCGACGACACCCGCCCTCACCGGAAGGCGAGACCTCGGTGTCCGCCAGTAACAGGGGGCGCCCGCCCGCGCCACGTGGGAGCGGTGGGCCGTCCGCGCTACCGCCGGTGGCGTCCCGCAGGGGCTCGTCCCACCGGCCCGTTTCGACCTGGCCAGTCACCGGCAGCGGCACAGGCGGTCCTCGATGGCGTGAACCGGGGAAAGCCGGAGCCCGACGGCCGGCGCTGGGCTGTCATCCCCATCGAGAGCCTCTCCCGCGCGGAGGCAGAGCTGCTGCAGCCGGCCCGGACACGGAGTGCTCGCACCGGCGGAGCAACGACCGACGTTCCCTGCGCTCGGGCGGCACCTGCTCAGGCAGAACGAAAGCGGTACGGGGAGGTGACCGGCTCATGGCGGGGCGGTGGTTCGGCTGCTCTTCGGGGAACGGCTCCTGGCGGCCGTCCGCGCTGACGTGACCCTCCGGCGCAGGTCAGAGCACTTCCGAGCAGGCCGACGAGACGTGTGCGGCGGTGATGTGTGGCGCTTGCACTCGACGGGGTAGAGTGCTAAACAAGCATTGGCACTCTGCTGTGGAGAGTGACAACTTCACACAGTCATGGGTCGGGGCGATGAGGCCTCAGGCCGGCGGCGGAATGGAAGTCGTCGGCGGGGCCGTCCGTCGCGGGCGTCGGCTCGATCCGTCTAAGCCACCTTGTTCCGGGAGGACTGGAGCCTATGGCTGCAAAGATGATCGCGTTCGACGAGGAGGCCCGCCGCGGTCTCGAGCGCGGCATGAACCAGCTCGCCGACGCCGTGAAGGTGACCCTTGGTCCCAAGGGCCGCAACGTCGTGCTGGAGAAGAAGTGGGGCGCCCCCACGATCACCAACGACGGTGTGTCGATCGCCAAGGAGATCGAGCTCGAGGACGCGTGGGAGAAGATCGGCGCGGAGCTCGTCAAGGAAGTAGCGAAGAAGACCGACGACGTCGCGGGTGACGGCACCACCACCGCCACCGTGCTGGCCCAGGCGCTGGTGCGCGAGGGTCTGCGCAACGTGGCCGCCGGTGCGAACCCGATGTCGCTGAAGCGCGGCATCGAGGCCGCCGTCGAGCGGGTGAGCGAGGAGCTGTCCAAGCTCGCCAAGGACGTGGAGACCAAGGAGCAGATCGCCTCCACGGCGTCCATCTCCGCGGGCGACCCGCAGATCGGCGAGATGATCGCCGAGGCGATGGACAAGGTCGGCAAGGAAGGCGTCATCACGGTCGAGGAGAGCCAGACCTTCGGTCTGGAGCTCGAGCTGACCGAGGGGATGCGCTTCGACAAGGGCTACATCTCGCACTACTTCGTGACCGACCCCGAGCGGATGGAGGCGGTCCTCGAGGACCCGTACATCCTGATCGTTCAGGGCAAGGCGTCGGCGAACAAGGACCTGCTGCCCGTCCTCGAGGGCGTCATGCAGTCCGGCAAGCCGCTGCTGATCATCGCGGAGGACGTCGAGGGCGAGGCCCTGGCCACCCTGGTCGTCAACAAGATCCGCGGTATCTTCAAGTCCGTGGCCGTGAAGGCGCCGGGCTTCGGCGACCGCCGCAAGGCCATGCTGGGCGACATCGCCACGCTGACCGGCGGCCAGGTCATCAGCGAGGACGTGGGTCTCAAGCTGGAGAACACCACGACCGAGATGCTGGGCCGCGCCCGCAAGGTCGTCATCACCAAGGACGAGACCACCATCGTGGACGGCGCCGGTGACGCCAACGAGATCGCGGGCCGGGTCAACCAGATCCGCACCGAGATCGACAACACCGACTCCGACTACGACCGCGAGAAGCTCCAGGAGCGCCTGGCCAAGCTCGCGGGCGGTGTCGCGGTCATCAAGGCCGGCGCCGCGACGGAGGTCGAGCTCAAGGAGCGCAAGCACCGCATCGAGGACGCCGTCCGCAACGCGAAGGCCGCGGTCGAGGAGGGCATCGTCCCCGGTGGCGGCGTGGCGCTGCTGCAGGCCGGCACCAAGGCGTTCGACAAGCTGGAGCTGTCGGGCGACGAGGCCACCGGTGCGAACATCGTCAAGCGCGCTCTCGAGGAGCCGCTGAAGCAGATCGCCGTCAACGCCGGCCTTGAGGGCGGCGTCGTGGTGGAGCGGGTCCGTAACCTGACCCCGGGCGAGGGCCTGAACGCCGCCACCGGCGAGTACGTCAACATGTTCGAGTCGGGGATCCTCGACCCGGCCAAGGTGACCCGGTCCGCGCTGCAGAACGCCTCGTCGATCGCCGCGCTGTTCCTCACCACCGAGGCCGTCATCGCCGAGAAGCCCGAGAAGAACCCGGCCCCGGCGGGCGGCATGCCCGACGCCGGCGGCATGGACTTCTGAGCAGGTCCACGGTTCGCACTTCCGAGTGCATGTGAAAGGGGCGGTTCCTTCGGGGACCGCCCCTTTCCGTGTCCGCGAAGCCCGGTGCGGGCCGAAGCCCCGGTCCGGGCGGGGCGACGCTCCATGGGGCCCGTAGGGACGCCGGAGATGTCCGTGGGGATGTTCGGGGCACGCCGGGCCGAAAGAAGAATGTTTCTCGGACGGCCACCCCGGGCCGCGCCGCTGCAGGTCAGTGAGCCGGGCGCGGGCGCGGCGGTTCCGGCGGGCGGAGACGGGCGCACAAAGTGCTTCCCCTGCGGGCCCGGCGCTTGGCAGGATCGCCGGTTGGAGGGCGTGCCGCCGAGGACGCGGGCGCCGGCGAAGTGAACAGTGAGGCGGTCGCCGATGCGGCCGACGAGGCAGGAGAACACGTGAGCGAAGTGTTCAGCTCCCCGGTGCTCAGGGTCGAACAGCCTCGCAGGGGACCGTTGGCCAAGTCGCGGTACAAGGTGCTGGACGAAGGCGGGACCGTCCTCGCCATCGCGGCCCCGACCGACGACAAGGGCAACTCCGCGGTCATGCGCGGCCTGTTCCCCGGCAAGTCGAACCTCGACGCCCGAGCCGTCCTGCTGACGACGCCCGACGGCGACCCCCTGTACGTCGTGGACAAGCAGAGCGGCCGGGAGTACACCGAGATCCTCCGGCCGGACGGAGAGCGCGTCGGTTCCTTCGTCACCGAGAGGGTCGGCCGCCGCTACGTCATCTACGACGACGACGGGACGCTCATCGGCACGGTCGAGGTCGACGTGCCGCGCAACAACTTCGAGGTGAAGGACGCCGACGGCGGAAGGGTGGCGCACGTCCGCAAGAAGTGGGCGGGCCTCGCCACCCACCTGCTCACGACGGCCGACAAGTACGCGGTGGAGATCTCCGATCCGGTCCGGGAACCGCTGCGGACGATGGCGGTCATGACGGCCATCGTCATGGACATGAACCTGCACGAGGCCAAAGAGATCACCTGACGGACCGGAGGCCGCCCGGCGGAGGGGTTCCCGGCTCCCGCGAGGCGAGGTACGTTCCGGTCGTGCAGGCCATGTCCGGGCGCCCGAACGGCTGGCGGATCTCGCCGGCGATTCCGACGATCGCGAACTGCGCGCTGGCCGTCCTCTGGCTCTTCTCGACCCTCGGCGGGTGGGGCGACGCGGCCTTCTGCGGTGGGGACGAGGGCCGCGACCCGGCATGCGGGGCCGGATTCGAGGACGCCGTGCGGATCTCGGCGCCCGTGGCGGTCGTCGCCGCGGCCGTCGCCGTCACGGCGTGGTCGGCGCCCGGTGTCCGGCGCAGGCCCTGGCTGCTGGACATGACCCTCACCGTCGCGGCCTTCACCTGGGTGATCGCCGAAGGGGTGCTGTTCGTCGGCGGATACCTGGCCAAGCCCTGAGACGCGCCGAACGGTCGGCGTTGCCGAAATGAAACCTCGCCCGTGTGAATGGGATGTTCGAGCGGTACAAACAGGGTGGACCCGGACGAAACCCGAGGTAGGTCGCGTGCTGGAGCGGCTCAGGGCGCGCCGCGCGGGCGGGTCCCCGCCATTGGGGCGTGCGAGCTGGTTTGACGTCCCCTTCGCTTGGGCATACTGTTCACTTCGCCCCACGGGAGTGCGGGACGCCTGACGGCGGCCGGCCCGGGGGAACCATCCTCGACCAGCTGACGTGGCTTCGTCGCGTCCGCATCGTCGTGATGGGTCGGAAAAGGATCGATTTGACAATCGGGCCGGATCTGATGAAATAGCAACACCGCCGGGAAGGAACCGCGCAAGCGGAATCGGAATGGCGGATCGGAAAAGCCCGGAATTGACAGTCCGAGCGGATCTGATAAAGTAAGAACAAGTCGCCCCGGGGCGGGAAACGCGAAAGCGGATCCGGTACGGTGGGTGTCCGTTTCTTGAGAACTCAACAGCGTGTTAAAAGCCAGTGCCTTTATCGGCTCGGCCAGATTCGGCCGGGTCGCCCCGTGCCATCTCTTCGGGGATGGTGGGGATTTCTTTGAGGCAATGCCATCCCGTTGGGATGGTGATGCCGGGATTGTTTCCTGAGGTTTGGCTGGTCGGGGTTCGCGCCCTGGCTGGTCGTTGGACCTTGATGGAGAGTTTGATCCTGGCTCAGGACGAACGCTGGCGGCGTGCTTAACACATGCAAGTCGAGCGGAAAGGC
>NZ_JBFARL010000153.1:0-19856 GCF_040674655.1 Actinomadura sp. NPDC049753
ACCGCCACCACGAACCTGTTCGGGCACCCGATCTTCAAGGACGGCGCGTTCACCGCCAACGACCGCGACGTCCGCCGCTTCGCGCTGCGCAAGGCGACGAGCATGCCCGCGCCCAGCGCGTCCGCGACGACGCCGCCGAGGATCGCGCCGGCGATGCCGACGAGGACCGTGAGCAGGATGCCGATCGGGTTGCGGCCCGGCACGACCAGCCGCGCGAGTGCACCGATCACGGCACCGACGACGATGAACCAAAGGATCGTGGTGAGCATTTCGATCAACCGTTCCTTTCCCTGGGCCGGTCGCCCGAGGTCGGTGATCGGTATGCCCTGCCTGCCAGGTTGAAACAAAAATCTGGTCAAGGCGCGTACGGGAAAGGTCAACGTCGCAGGTCAGCGGCGGGGTTGAGGGGCCGCGCCGCTCCGGCGCACGGCTCGCCGTGCCGGTGCCGCCCGGGCGGGCGGCTCGGGTGCGCGGCTCAGGTGTACTGCGTGCCGAAGCCCACGCTGCGCTGCTCGTCCTCGGCGATCTCCAGGTAGCCCACGCGGGCCCCGGGGACGACGACCCGGCCGGCGCGGCGGTCCTTCAGCACCAGCACGCCGTGCGGGTCGGCGAGCGCCGCGCCGAGCGCGTCCTGCACCTCGTCGGCCGTCTGGTCGGTGTCGACCACCAGTTCCTTGGCCACGTTCTGGACCCCGATGCGAACCTGCACGCGATGCCTCCCGTCGTCGGGCGCGTCCCGCCGACCGCCGGCGGACCCGCATCCGATGGTCGCACGGAGATCGCCGGACGCGGCGCCGCCCGGTTGTGCCGAGGGTGAACGCCCCCGGCCCGGGCAGGGCCCGGGGCCGGCGTCAGCTCTGGTCGGTGGTGCGCGGGAAACCGGAGATGCCGCGCCAGGCCAGCCGGGCGATGATCTTCTCCGCGGTGTCCTTGGGGATCGCCCGGTGCTGGGAGAGCCAGAAGCGGGCGCTGACCTCGGCCATGCCGACCAGGCCCATGCCGAGCAGGTGCGCCTCCTCCGCGGGGGCGTTGGTGTCCTCGGCGATGACCTGCGCGATCATCTCGGCGCACTGCTGGTTGGCGCGGTCGACGCGGGCGCGGACGGGCGCGACGTTGCGCAGGTCGGACTCGAAGACCAGCCGGTAGGCCTCGCCGTCGCCCGCCACGAAGTCGTAGAAGGCCTGCATGCTCGCCTGCACGCGCAGCTTGTTGTCCGTGGTGGACTCCAGCGCCTCGCGGACGATCTTCACCAGGGCCTCGGCGTGCTCGTCCAGCAGCGCCAGGTACAGCTCCAGCTTGCCCGGGAAGTGCTGGTAGAGCACGGGCTTGCTGACGCCCGCGCGCTCGGCGATCTCGTCCATCGCCGCGGCGTGGTACCCCTGGGCGACGAACACCTCCTGGGCCGCGCCGAGCAACTGCTTGCGGCGCGCCAGTCGCGGCAGTCTCGTGCCACGGGGGCGGGCGTCCGGGGTCGCGGTCACCACACTCTCCGATCACCGAATCGGGGGACGGATGGGGGGCGTCCGTCACCGGGAACAATCTCTTTATCCTACGCGCGAGTAACTCCGTTGGTCACGGGCGGCGCCCGCCGGCGTTCCTTCGCGCAGGTCAGTGTATTCCCGCCGGAACCGGGAGCGGGCCGCCCAGATCTCTCTGTGAACCTTCCTTCCTGTGCCGGGCGCCAACGCGGATCAGCGGTAGTCGTCCTCGTCCAGCCGGACCTCCCGCTGCTGCTCGGCCGCGTCGGCCTCGTTCGCATCGTCCGGGATGGGGCCGCGCTCGACGCGCTCCTCGTCGTCGAGGGCGGCGCGCTGCTCGGCCGCGTCGGCCTCGTTGGCGTCGTCGGGCGCGGGCTGCTCCAGGTCGTCGGTCTCGCTCATCAGGGGTCCTCCTCCAGGTTCACGGCCGCCTCAGGGGCACGGCCGTCTCGGGTCACAGCCTCCCGGCCAGCTCCCGCAGCGGCGCCTCGACGGACTCGCCGTGGGTCGGGAACGCGTGGACGACGTCGGCGAGCAGGCTCAGCGGCGTCTCCGCGCGGATGGCCAGGGCAATCTCGCTCATCCACTCCTCGGCGTGGAGTCCGGCGGCGGCGGCGCCGACCAGCAGGCCGCGGGTGGGGTCGGCGTACAGCTCCACCCGTCCGCGCTCGTCGGCCTCGACCGCCGCCCGCGCCGTCGCGGCGAGGTCGTACCCGGCGGTGAGGATGTCTATGCCGAGTTCCTCCGCCTGCGTGGGCGAGATCCCCACGGAGTAGACGGTCGGCGTCGTGTAGACGACGCGGGGGATGGCGCGGTAGTCGGCCTCGCGCCGGTGGCCGAGCAGGTTCGACAGCGCGACCTGCGCCTGGTAGCGGGCGGCGTGCGCGGTGCGGGCGACGCCGGTGACGTCGCCCGCCGCCCAAACGCCGCCCGCATCGCACGGCACCCGGCACGTCCCGTCCACGGGGATCCCCTGGCCGGGGGTGACGTCGATGCCGAGGTTCTCCAGCCCGAGGCCCTCCACGCGGGGGCGGCGCCCGGCGGCGGCGAGGACGCGGTCGGCGTCGAGGGTCCCGCCGTCGGTCAGCCACAGCCGCAGCCCGACGTCCTTGCGCTCGGCGTCGGCGACGGCGGTGCCGAGCCGCAGGTCGACGCCCATCCGGCGCAGGGCGTCCGCGAGCACCTCGCCGGCGAACGGCGCCTCCGCGGTCAGCAGCCGCCCGGACGCCTCGACGACCGCGACCTGGGAGCCGAACGCCGCGTACACCTGCGCCAGCTCGCAGCCGACCGGGCCGCCGCCGAGGATCACCAGCCGGCGCGGCAGGTCGGGGACCGACAGGGCCTCGGCGCTCGTCCACAGCGGCACGTCGGCGAGCCCCTCGACGGGCGGGATGACCGGTTCGCTGCCGGTGCAGACGACGAGGTCGCCGAAGCCGTGGACGGCGCCGTCCACCTCGATCCGGCCACGGTCGAGGACCTGCCCCCGGCCGCGCAGGACGGTCACGCCGTCCTCGGCCATCCGGGCGACGGCGGGGTCGTCGCCCCGGTTCCCGGCCAGCGCGTCCCGGCGGGCGAGGGCCATCTCCCAGGTCTCGCCGCGGCGGGCCGACAGCAGCAGCGACTTGGACGGGACGCAGGCGAAGTACGGCGACTCCCCGCCGACGAGGCGGTTCTCGACGAGCGCGACGTCCCTTCCCGCGCGGGCGAGGCCGGTCGCGACCAGCTCCCCCGCGGTCCCCCCGCCCAGCACCACGGCGTCGTAGTGATGGTTGTGCGACAACGGTCTCTTCCTTCCACCCGCGGTGTCCCCAGGCACCATGGTGACGGAACGCGGTCCCGGAGAGTGCCGATTCGAACACATAGGGCACCCGAGATCGCCGACGTCGCTCAGGGCAGGGGCCGGTGGTCCTTCAGCAGCGGTTCCAGGAGGTCGCCGTGCTCGTCCACCCGGGCGAGGACGTCCTCGGGACCGAAGACGAGGTCGGCGGCGTCCCCGCACGACTCCAGCTCTTCCCAGGTGATGGGCGTCGACACGGACGGGCGGTTCCCGGCGCGCAGCGAGTAGGGCGCGACGGTCGTCTTGGCTGGGTTGTTCTGGCTCCAGTCGACGAAGACCTTGTCCTTGCGCAGCCGCCGCTCCATCTTCGCGACGACGAGCTTCGGGTTCTCGTCGGCCAGGCGCTGCGCGGCGGCCTTGGCGTACTCCGACGTCCGTTCGGCCTCCTTCGGCTCCTCGATCGGGACGTACAGGTGCAGGCCCTTCTTGCCGCTCGTCTTCGGATAGGACTCCAGACCGTCCTCGGCGAGGACGTCGCGCAGCAGGGCGGCGACCTCGCACGCCTCCACGATCGTGGCGGGCGGGCCCGGGTCCAGGTCGAAGACCACCAGGTCGGGGGTGTGCACCTTGCCGCGCGGACCGACCTTCCACTGCGGGACGTGCAGTTCCAGCGCGGCGAGGTTCGCGCACCACACGAGCGTGGGCAGGTCGTCGACGACGACGAAGTCGAGGGTGTCGCGGCCCTTGGAGCTGCCGGGGGTGGGGATCGTCGCCGTGCGGACCCAGTCCGGGGTGTGGGAGGGGGCGTTCTTCTCGAAGAACTTGCCGCCGTCGACGCCGTCCGGCCAGCGGATGCGGGTCGCCGCGCGGTCCTGCAGGTGGGGGAGCATGACCGGGGCGATGCGGGCGTAGTAGTCGATGACCTCGCCCTTGGTGAACTCCGGGTACAGGTTCTTGTCGAGGTTGGAGAGGGAGAGCTGACGGCCGTCCACGTCGACGGCGGTCCTCTTACTGCTCACTCGTGACCTCCAGGGGGTCCTTGTCGTCACGCAGGCCCCGCCAGGACGGGAAGCGGAGGCGGCCGTCCCTGGTCCGGGCACTGTAGGCGACCTCCCCGACGAGCCGGGGCTCAACCCACTGGGCGTCGCGGGCGAACTCGCGGGGAACGGGCTCGTCGTAGGGGCTCGTCGAACGGCGCAGCGGCCACAGCGTCTCGTACAGCTCGTCCAGGACGCGGTCGCTGAAACCCGTGCCCACGTGCCCGACGAAACCGAGCAGGCCCTTCATGTCGTACTCGCCCAGCAGCAGCGAGCCCACGCCGCCTTCGCGCCGGCCCTTCCCGGGCTTCCAGCCGCAGACGACGACCTCGCGCGTCATGAAGTTCTTCACCTTGCGCCAGAAGTCGACGCGGCGCCCCGGACGGTACGGCGAGTCGAGGCGCTTGGCGAGCAGGCCCTCCATCTGCTGCTCACGGGTGAAGGCGAGCAGCTCCTCCACCTGGGTCTGGTCGCCGCCGTGCAGGTACGGGGGCACCTCCACGGGGCCGGTGCCGGCGAGGTCGAGCTCCGCCAGCACCGAGCGGCGGTCGGCGTAGGGGACGTCGTACAGAACGTGCCCGTCCAGGAAGAGGACGTCGAACACCACGTAGCGGACGGGCACCTCGCGGATCAGCCGGGGGTCGGGGCGCTGGACGTGCATCCGGCGCTGGAGGCGTTCGAAGCTGGGGCGTCCCTCCTGGAAGGCGACGACCTCGCCGTCCAGGACGACGTCGTTGTCGGGCAGCAGGTCGGCGAGGGCGGACAGCTCCGGGTAGCGGCTCGCCACCTCGCCGCCGCGCCGCCCGGCGGCGCGGACGCCGTCGGCGGAGACGTGCGAGAGGACGCGCACGCCGTCCCATTTCAACTCCAGGCCCCACTTCCCGCCGTCGGAGGGGAGGTCCCCGGTGGAGGCCATCATCGGCTCGACGGGCCACGGCATGGTCATAACGCCGTCTTACCCCGTCCCGCCGCACGGGGAAAGGATCACGACGCCGTTCTGGCGCAAATCGAACGACGTTGCGACGCTAGGGGCAGGAACGTGCGGGGTAAGGACGGATCATGCGCAGTATCTGGAAGGGCGCGATCTCCTTCGGTCTGGTGACCATACCGGTGAAGCTCTACTCGGCGACCGAGCAGCGGGACGTCGCCTTCCACCAGGTGCACCGGGAGGACGGGGGGCGCATCAAGTACAAGCGGGTGTGCACGGTCGACGGCGAAGAGGTCCCCTACTCCGACATCGCCAAGGGCTACGAGCTGCCGAGCGGCGAGATGGTCATCCTCACCGACGAGGACTTCGCCGACCTGCCGCTGTCGTCCAGCCGCCGCATCGACGTCCTGCAGTTCGTGGAGCGCGAGGAGGTCGACCCGATCTACTTCGCGAAGTCCTACTACCTGGAGCCCGACGCGCAGGGCGCCAAGCCGTACGTGCTGCTGCGGGACGCGCTGGAGAGCTCCGGCCAGGTCGCGATCGTCAAGGTGGCGCTGCGGCAGCGCGAGTCGCTCGCGACGCTGCGGGTCCGCGAGGGCGTGTTCGTCCTGGAGACGATGCTGTGGCCGGACGAGGTCCGCGCGCCGGAGTTCCCCTTCCTGGAGGAGGACATCGAGGTCCGCAAGCAGGAGCTGTCGATGGCGACGTCGCTGATCGAGTCGATGGAGGGGGACTTCGACCCCGGCGAGTACAAGGACGCCTACCGGGAGGCGCTCCAGGCGGTGATCGACGCCAAGGTCGAGGGGCGGGAGGTGGCGCGGCCCGCCGAGGAGGGCGCGGAGGAGCCCGCCGCGGACCTGCTCAGCGCGCTGCGCGCCAGCGTCGAGGCGGCGAAGAAGAGCCGGGGAGAGAAGGCGAAGGCGCCGTCCGGCAAGGGGACGGCGGCGAAGAAGCCCGCCGCGCGCAAGACGGCGTCGTCCAAGGCCGGCGAGAAGAAGGAGCCGGCCAAGAGCCGCAGCCGCAAGTCGGCGTGACCCCGCCGCCGGTCTGCCGGCGGCGAGGTCGGCGCGGACCCGGTGCCGCGGCTCAGAACGGGACGGTGGTGCAGAACAGCCGTGCGCCCGCGTCGCCCGTCTTCGGATCCGTGGGCTTGGCGTGCACGACGAGGGATCCCGCGGCCTTCTCCGCGACCCGCCACGGCACGGACGTGCGGGAGTGGCCGCGCCCGTCGGGACGGACGGTGACGTCGAGCCAGATCTCCTTCTTCGGCATCGGCGTTCCCGGCGGCGCGTCGGGGTCGTGGTAGTGCGGCCCGGCGTCCTCGGGCTTCGGCCCGCACCGGTTCACGTGGACGTGGGCGCCGAACGTCCGGCCGGCGGCCTCGCGCGGCATTCCCCACACGCGCAGGGACACCCAGGTCCTGTGGTGTTCGCGGACCACGACGACTTTGGTCTTCGCGGCCCGGAAGGCCTGGTCGTGGACGTTGTGCGGCCCGCGGACGACGATCGTGTGCGGCCCGGACCGGGCGAGGGCCGGGGCGGCGGGGACCAGCCCGGCGCCGGACGCCGCGAGCGCGGACGCGGCGAGCAGGACGGGAGCGCGGACGGGCGTTCGCATGACGCTTCCTCTCCGTGGTGCGGGGCGCCGGACGCCGCGGGCGTGGCGGCGTCCGGGCTCGGTGGCTCACGAGCATGCCCCCGGAGCGGACGGCGGCGTCCCCCCGAATCGGTCAGAGGGCGGCCGCGTGCGCCGGGCGGTTCAGTTGTCGCGTCGGGCGGCGAGCACCCGCCCGACGGCCGCGGCGGCGGCGGACGGGTCGGCGCACGGCGCGATCCGCTCGCCCCAGCCGTAGCAGTAGGACCAGCCGTCGCCGGAACGTTCCCGCACCGCGATGACGCTCTCGTTCACCCGCGGCAGGCGCGGGTCGGCGATGTGCGCGGTCGGACGGCGGTCGGCGGGCGCGGCGACCTCGACCGCCCAGCCGGCGGAGCGCAGGGCGTCGGTGAGCCGCTCCAGGTGCGCGAGCGCCGTCTCGGCCTCGGTGATCATCAGCACGGACATGGTGCCTCCAAAGGAACGTCCCGGCACGGGAAGGGTTCGGGGATCCGCCGGGCGGGGGCCGTCGCGGAATGCGTCACACGAGGGTGCAGCCGGTGGAATGGCGTTCAGTCTTGCGCCGGGCGGAGGCGACCACAAGCGGTTCGGAAGGATTGGTGGCCGGCACTTCGGCGTGCCGGCCACCGGGGCGGGCGTCAGCCCACGGGCTCCAGCCGCGACGGGGGAGCGGCGGGGGCGTCGCCCTCCCGGATCCCGTACCGGCCGTAGAGCCGGGCCAGCGGGCCGGGCGCCCACCAGTTCGCGCGGCCGAGCAGCCGCATCGTGGCGGGCACGAGCAGCGCCCGGACGACCGTCGCGTCCAGCAGGATCGCCACGGCCATCCCGATGCCGGTCATCTTGATGAACGTGATGCCGGACGTCGCGAACGCGCCGATCACCACGATGAACAGCAGCGCGGCGCTGGTGATGATGGCGCCGGTGCGCTGCACGCCGGAGGCGACGGCCGCGGTGTTGGAGCCGGTCAGGTCGTACTGCTCGCGGACCCGCGACAGCAGGAAGACCTCGTAGTCCATCGAGATGCCGAACAGCATCGCCAGCATGAGGATCGGCATCGCGGGGGAGATGGAGCCGGTCGCGGTGAAGCCGAGCGGGCCGGACAGGTGGCCGTCCTGGAAGACCAGCACGACCGCGCCGAAGGTGGCCGACAGCGACAGCATGTTCATGACGATCGCCTTCAGCGGCAGCAGCACCGACCCGAACGCCAGGAACAGCAGGAGGAACGTGGCGCCGCCGACGAGCAGGGCCAGCCAGGGCAGGGTCGCGCCGATGCTGTCGAGCTGGTCGACGACGTCGGCCGTCTCACCGCCGACGTAGGCGCGCGCGCCGGGCGGCGGCGGGACGTCCCGGACCCGCTGGACGAGGTCGCGGGCGGCGCCGGAGTTCGGGTCGGCGTCGTAGCGCAGCGCGATCCGGGTCGTCGTCCCGCCGGCGCCGGTCACCGTCGCGTCCGTGACGCCGGGCAGCGCGTCCAGGCGGGCCCCGTACGCCTGGACGGCGGCCCGGTCGGACGTCCCGGTCACGACGGCCTCGATCGGGCTGGTGGCGTTGCGGGGGAACCGGGTCTCCAGCGTCTCGGAGACGACCCGCGCGTCCGTGCCGTCCGGCAGCACCTTCGCGTCCACGCCGCCCCAGTTGATGCGCAGGAACGGCGCGCCGAGCGCGAGGAGCAGCGCCACCGTCGCGACCATGTAGACGACCGGGCGGCGCATCACGCTGCGTGCGACGCGTCCCCACCAGCCGTCGGACCGGTCGCCGGCCGCCGGCCGGCGCCGCCGGATCCGCAGCGCGTTCACCCTCGGGCCGAGGACGGCCATCAGCGCGGGCAGCACGGTCAGCGCCCCGGCCATGCACACCAGCACGGTGGCGATGCCGCCGTAGCCCATGGAGACCAGGAAGTTCTGGTCGAACAGCAGCAGCCCGGACAGCGAGACGGCGACCGTGACGCCGGAGACCGCGACGGTGCGCCCGGCCGTGGCCATGGTGGCGGCCAGCGCGTCCTCGGCGGAGGCGCCGTCCCGGCCGATCTCCTCGCGGAACCGGCTGACCATGAACAGCCCGTAGTCGATGGCGAGGCCGAGCCCGAGGAACGTGGTGATGTTGACCGCGAAGATCGACACGTCGGTGACGTAGGCCAGCGCGTGCAGCGCGGTGAACGAGCCGAGGATGGCCAGGCCGCCGACCAGCAGCGGCAGGCTCGCCGAGACCAGCCCCCCGAAGATCAGCACCAGCAGCACCAGGAGCACCGGCATGGCCATGCCCTCGGCCCGGCCGATGTCGGACGAGACGCGCTCGTTGATCGCGACGCCGGTGCCGACCGCGCCGCCGACCTTCGCGGTGAGCCCGCCGCCGACCTCGGTCAGGTCGTCCTGGACGGCCTTGTAGTTGTCCTCCCTGGCGGCCTCGTCGGAGCCGGCGAGCTGCAGGACGGCATAGGTCGCCTTGCGGTCGTCGCTGACGAACTGCGGCGCGTTCGTCGTCCAGTACGTGCTGGCCTTGGCGACCTTGCCGGGGGGCAGCGCGGCCAGCGCGCGCTCCACCGACGCCCGGAAGGCCGGGTCGTCGACGGTCGTCCCGCCCTGGTAGAGGACCACGACGTCGGCGGCGCCCCGTCCGAGGTCGCGCTCGGCGATCCGCTCCGCCGTCGCGCTCTGGCTGCCCGGCGTGTCGAAGCCGCCGGAGGAGGTCAGCGCGCCGAAGACGCCCGTGCCCCACACCGCGGCGAACACCAGGAACGCCCCCGCGGCGGCGAGGACCCACCGCCTGCGCCGGTGGACCCACCTGCCCCATCGCTCGAACATGACGCTCCTCCTCCAGCCCCGTTACCTTGAGTAATTCCAGTGAACGCCGTAAACTGAGAACAGCGTTAACTTCGCATACGGCGTTAGCTGTCGTCAAGGGTGTTTTTGAGGAATCATGCGAGGGCGGCCGGTGGCGGCCGGGCACCCGGCAGAGAGGGGGCGAGGTGGCAACGCGTCGTGATCGTCTGCGGGCCGCGACCGTCAGGGAGATCACCGACACCGCCCGGCGGATCCTCGTGGAGGAGGGCCCCGACGCGGTGACGCTGCGCGCCATCGCCCGCGAGATGGGCATGACGGCCCCCGCGCTCTACCGCTACTTCGGCAGCCACGGCGAGCTGCTGCGGCACCTGGTCGGCGACCTGTTCACCGAGCTGACCGGCGACCTGCACGCGGCCATGGAGGACGTGCCGAAGGGCGACATGAGCGGCAAGTTCATGACGGTGGCCCGCCAGTTCCGCCTCTGGGCGCTGGCGCATCCCCGCGAGTACTCGCTGCTCTTCGGCACGCCCGTGCGCGGCGCCGCGCACCAGGAGGAGGTCGACTTCGCCGAGGAGTGCGCCCGCCAGTTCGGCTGGACGTTCATGGCCCTGTTCCTGGAGCTGTGGAGGAAGCAGCCGTTCCCGGTGATGCCCGAGGAGGAGATCGACCCCGGCCTGCGCGAGGAGCTGCGCCGCTACCGCGACGACGTGCTCGGCATCGCCCTGCCGCTCGGGGTGATCCAGCAGTTCCTCAAGTGCTGGATCAGGCTCCAGGGCGGCGTCAGCCTGGAGGTCTTCGGCCACCTCGAGTTCGCCCTGAGCGACGCCGCCCCCATGTTCGAGCTGATGCTCCGCGAGGTGACCGTCGAACTCGGCCTGACCTACGCGCCCCCCAGGGGATGAGCCGGGCCCCCGCCGGCGGTACGGCGCGGGGGTTCGCGCGGCCGCCGAGCGTCAGGCGATGTGCCAGATGACGCCGAGCCGGTGGTGCATCGCGGTCGCGGCGGCGCCGTGCATGATGCTGTTCCGGGCCATCGTGGAGAAGCGGGGACGGCGCACGTCGCTCGGCGGCAGCCGGACGGCCAGTTCCCGCTCGATGGCGTTGAGCAGGCGCTCGCCGGCCCGGCGCATCGGCCCGTCGATCACGACGTCTCCGATGTCGAGGATCGCGGCCTGGACGCAGAGGAGAGCGGCGAGGCTCTTCCCGGCGTAGTCGACCCGTGCCGCGAGCGCCTGGAGTTCCGGCGTCGCGAGCGCCTCACCGGGCGAGGAGACGGCGTCCAGCTCCTCGACGGCGGCCCCGGCGAGGACGGCCGGGAGGCTCGCCACCGTCTCCAGGCACCCCCGCCGGCCGCATTCGCACCGGCGGTCGCTGACGCCGACGTCGATGTGGCCGACCTCGCCCGCGCGCTGCCGTTCACCGAGGTGCACGCGGCCGTCCAGCAGGATGGCCGAGCCGATGCCGCCGGCGATGTGCAGGACGATCACGCTGTCACCGGCCCGGCTCTGCACCGACAGCTCCGACATCCCCACGGCGGTCGCGTCGTTGACGAGGACGACCTCGTGCCCGAGCGCGGCCGCCAGCGGCGAGGCGAGGTCGACGTCCTTCCAGCGCAGCTGCAGCGCCTCGATGACCCGCTGCTCGGGGGAGACGATGCCGGGGACGGCGACTCCGGCGGACAGCACCGCGCGCCCGTCGTCGGCGGCCAGGGCCCTGAGCATCGGGACGAGGGCGGCCACCACGTCCGCGCCGCCCGGACGGGCGGGCAGCGCCGTGCGCGCCGTCGCGCCGATCGCGCCGTCCAGCCCGACGACGCCGCCCAGCACCTCGGTGGGGCGGACGTCGGCCATGAGCAGGCAGTGCCGGTCGGTGTCGATCCGCAGCAGCGTGGCCGGCTTGCCGCGCCCGCTCGGCCTGGCGGCCTCCTCGACCACCAGCCGCCGCGCCACCAGGCTCTCCATGATCTGCGACACGACCGCGCGGGCCAGGCCCGTGGACCGGGCGATGTCGGCGCGGGACACCGCGCCGCCGCCCGCCAGCACGCTCTGCAGGACGAGCTCGGTGTTGCGCTCGCGCAGGACGGCGGGAGTCGCCTTCTCGGTGATCCGGACGGGCCTGCTCATCCTCGCCTTCCCCGCGCGCCGCGACGCCGCCGCGCCGTGCCGCCCCCCTGTGGTTGGAGCGTATAGGGATCGGCGATGTCCCCGGGCCCGCCCGTCCGCCTGCGGACACGGGCCCGGGGGACGGCTCACCGGGCCGGCGGCGGGGAGGTGCAGGCGAGCGTCGGCACGCCGAACGAGACGGCGTCGAACCAGCGGTTCGCGTCGTACTGGTCGACCTGGAGGCGCAGCTGCTGGACGCCCGTCACGTCGACGTCGAGCCGGACCGCCTCCGCTCCGGAGGTCGCGAGCCCGCTGCGCAGCACGCCGGACTCGTGCAGCAGCCGGCCGTCGCCGTAGACCCGGACGACCACATCGCCGTCGGCCGTGTGGTTCATCGCGTCGTCGATCCCGACGACCGTTGTGAACCGCCGGCAGCCATGATTCAGCTCGACGCGCACATCGGCGTTCGCGTTGGTCCCGAGCCCCTTGCTGTAGGCGGTCCCGTCTAGGCGGATGGGCTTGCCGTTGCCCTCGGGCGTACCGGGCGTCACGGTGTCGCGGGCCACCGGGTAGATGCCGTCGTGGTTGCGGGAGTAGGAGAACGGCAGGTCGCTGAGCTGGACGCGGCCGTCCGCGGCCACCGGCAGCACGGCGCTCGCCTTGCGGACGACGTGCCGGCCGGCCTGGTCGAACCCGACCGTGACCTGCACCGTGACCTGCGTCGTCCCGTCCGGGAGGTCGCCGGTCCGGTGCAGCGTCCACGACCGCTCCAGCGTGGCGCCCGGGTCGATCTCCCCCTTCTCCGGACCGCTGGGACGGGCCTCCACGCCGGGGGGAGCGGAGACGTCGAAGGTCACCCCGCTCATGGGCGCGAAGTAGTTGGCGTTGGTCACGGAGGCGGCCACCGAGGCGGTGCCGGAGACCGATCCCTGCGGGCGCAGCGACAGCGGCAGGTCGTAGCCGTCGGCGGTCAGCCGCCGCAGCATCCGGGACGCCTCGGTGTAGGTGTCGCCGGCCGGCCGCGTCCGGTACTCGCCGCGGTCCTTCGCCCACGCCTCGGCCATCTCGTACCAGTCGACGGCCGGTGCGGGGGACCCGGTGCGCAGCTCGGTCTTCAGCCCGTCGAACAGCCGCTGCCAGCGGGGCGCGTAGTAGTCGCGCAGCACCCCGGACCACTCGCGGTAGGCGTAGTCGTGAAGGTCGGTGTCGCGGTCGCCCCACGAAGTGATCAGTTTGCGCGCCTCGTACTCCAGCAGCGGGGCCTCCCGGGAATCCGCGGCCGCCTGCCGCGCCCGCTGGAGCCACGGTCCGACCATGTGGTGCGGATCGGTGCCGGCCAGGTCGTCGAGCGCCCTGATGTAGCCGGTCCAGGCGTCGGTCAGCCGGGAGAAGGCGGCGAGGTCGCGGGCCTGGTACGCCGCGTTGATCTGCGGCAGCAGGGTCCTCGACCGGTCGTCGGCCGCCGCGCGGGCCACTTCGAGCAGGTCGTAGCGGTAGGCGTCGCCGCGGCGCAGCGGTTCGCGGACGGCCAGGAGCGCGGGCAGGGCCCGGGCGAACGCGGCGGGGTCGTAGGCGAACGCGGCCTGCGCCCACCGGTGCGGCCTGGTCGTCGCCAGGTTCGGCTCCGCGGCGAAGAGCCCGCCGTGCCCGGACGAGCGGCCGCCGGTCGGGGGGATCGCGTACGCGGTGTCGGCCAGCACCCGCCAGGCGGCGCGGGCCTGCGGGTCGACGCCCCCGTAGCGGGCGTCCGCGTACTCGTCGAACCACCGGTGGAGGTCGACGGGGCCGTCATGCCAGGGCAGCTCGGCGAGGAACTCGACCGCGACCGGGTTGTTGTAGCTCGCCTCCGGCATGATCGCGATGCCGTCCAGGGCGCTCCCCTGCCGCGCCCGCCAGTCCCAGAACCGTTCGTTCCAGGCCTTGATCGGTGCGCCGACCGTGGAGTTGCCGCCGAAGTTCCAGATCGACCCGAAGGCGTACGGCGTGCCCTTCCAGTCGGTGTCGCGGTCGACCTTCAGCGCCCGGTCCGACAGGCCGTCCACGACGAGCATCCTGCTCCGGTCGACGGCGGCCACGGTCTCGGGGCGCGGGTTGCTCTGCCAGCCGAGGACGACCCAGGTCGCTCCCGGGTGCGCCTTCTCCAGGGCGTCCTGGACGGCCGCGGAGGCCTGGCCCACGGGGATGGAACCGGCCTTCCCGCCCTCGTGCAGGAGGTCCATCTTGTACATCGTCGACCGGCCGAGCAGCCGGTCCTGGACGCCGTAGAACCGCTCGGCGACCTGGGCGAACACCGGGTTCGTCGGCGCCAGCCAGTCGGGCCGGGCGATCCCCTCCCAGGTGCCCTGCGGCACGGTCACCGCGCCGGGGTTGCGGGCCGCGAAACCGGCCGGGACGGTACCGAAGTAGCCCGGGAGCACCGGCGTGATGCCCAGCCGCCGCATCCGGTCGGCGATCCGGCGGCCCAGTTCCGCGCGGGCCCGGATCTGCGCCTCGCTGATCGGCGAGGTGAAGTTGGACATGTTCTGCAGCAGCCACCACGGCTGGTAGCCGGCGCCCGGGATCCACGCGCGCAGCTCGTCCGCCGAGTAGCCGAACGACTTCAACGTCTCGTAGTAGACGGCCTCGGTGCCGACCGGCATGAACATCTCGTTGACGCCGTGCAGGGCGTAGACGTCGATGAGCCGTTCCCAGTCCTCGAACGTCCGGTACGGCCCGGAGTAACCGTCCTCGGTGTCGTTCCCGGCGAACCGGTGCTCGACGACGGACGACCGCTCGATCGGCTGCGCCGGCAGGGGGAGCCGGCGCGGAAGGGCGAGCTGGTCGCCGGTCCAGGAGATGTCGGCCTTGGCGACGTGCTTGAGGTACCAGTTGAAGCCCATCAGCAGCGCCGGCGTGCTGCTGCCCGCGACGACCAGCCGCCTGTGGCGGGCCGAGACCCGGAAGGTGTCCCGGCCGCCGGAGCCGGGCACGGTCGCCAGGCTCACCTGGGCGGCGTACCGCGGTCCGACCAGGCGCTCGATCGCGTCGCGGGCCGGCCTGACGTCGAAGGCCGGACGGCCCGGTGGCGCCGCCTCCGCCGAAGCGGTGCCTCCCGGCAGCACGCCGAGGATGAGCAGCACGCCCACCACCCCGGCCACCGCGACCCGCCATCTCCGTTGCGTCCTGCGCCGTCGTTCCACGGCCGCGTCCCTTCGCCGGGTTTTGATCGTGGTCCAAACTAAATAGGGGCGGGCACGCGGTCAAGATCCTGATCGGGAGGTCTTCGCGGGGAGCGGCGCCCAGGGCGCCGGGAGCCCGGACGGGGCCCGGACAGCGGAAGGCCCCCGGACCCGGAACGGGTTCGGGGGCCTTCGGGCGGGCGTCAGTAGGACGGGAGGCTGGGGTCGATCTGGTTGACCCAGGCCAGGACGCCGCCGCCGACGTGGACGGCGTCGCCGAAGCCGGCGTTCTTCACGACGGCGAGGGCCTCGGCGGAGCGGACGCCCGACTTGCAGTGCAGGACGATCTTCTTGTCCTGCGGCAGGCGCTCCAGGGCGGAGCCGTTCAGGAACTCGCCCTTGGGGATGAGCGTGGCGCCCGGGATCGCGACGATCTCGTGCTCGTTGGGCTCGCGGACGTCCACGAGGAAGATGTCGTCGTCCCGGTCCTGCATGGCCTTGAGGTCGTGCACGGAGATCGTGGAGTCCTTGACGGCCTCGGCGGCCTCGTCGGACACCGCGCCGCAGAAGGCCTCGTAGTCCTCCAGCAGCTCGGTCTGCGTCGGGTTCTTGCCGCACAGCGGGCACTCGGGGTCCTTGCGGACCTTGACCGAGCGGTAGGTCATCTCCAGGGCGTCGTAGACCATCAGCCGGCCGACGAGCGGCTCGCCGATGCCGGTCAGCAGCTTGATGGCCTCGTTCACCTGGATGGAGCCGATGGACGCGCACAGCACGCCGAGCACCCCGCCCTCGGCGCAGGAGGGCACCATGCCGGGCGGCGGCGGCTCGGGGTAGAGGCAGCGGTAGCAGGGACCGTGCTCGGCCCAGAACACCGACGCCTGGCCGTCGAACCGGTAGATCGAGCCCCAGACGTACGGCTTGCCGAGCAGGACGGCGGCGTCGTTCACCATGTAGCGGGTGGCGAAGTTGTCGGTGCCGTCCACGATCAGGTCGTAGCCGGAGAAGATGTCCATGATGTTGTCGCGGTCGAGCGCGGTGTCGTGCACCACGACGTCGATCAGCGGGTTGATCTCACGGACGGTCTCGGCGGCCGACTCGACCTTCGGCTTGCCGAGCGACGACTGCCGGTGGATGATCTGCCGCTGCAGGTTGGACTCGTCGACGACGTCGAAGTCGATGACGCCGAGGGTGCCCACCCCGGCGGCGGCCAGGTAGAGCAGGGCGGGGGAGCCGAGGCCGCCCGCGCCGACGACCAGGACCTTGGCGTTCTTGAGGCGCTTCTGCCCGGCCATGCCCACGTCGGGAATGATCAGGTGCCGCGAGTAGCGGTTGACCTCGTCGCGGGTGAGCTCCGGGGCGGGCTCGACCAGAGGTGGCAACGACACGGTGAGTGCTCCTGTGCTGGCGTTCGGCGTTCAAGGACGGCGGGACGTCATCGTCCTCCCACGGCACAACCTTGCCATGTGCTGCGGCATTCCCGGCAGCCGCCTGCCGGACGGTTGCCGGTGTCCCGCCCGGTACCGGAATGGATCGCCCTGAAAGGGGCACCGTACGGGCGCGAGGCCGGCGACCGGACCGGCCGCGGGTGAGGAGAGGTGACGGGCATGGGGTTCATGAAGAGGCTCACCGGGGAACGGGCCGGCCGCCGGACGGCGGGGAGGCGGCGTAAGCCGAGCCAGCGCGAGCTGCGGGCGCGGATGCGCACCGAGCAGGCCGAGGCGAAGCTCCTGGAGACCGAGGCCCTCATCCACGAGGAGGCCGAGCGGCTGCGCCGCGGCAACCGGACGTCCGCATAATCCGGGCTTTCGGGGGCATAGCCGGGTTGTACGACTCTCCGTACAGGAGGAGGAACCATGGGTTTCCTCGACAAGCTGAAGAACAAGGCTCAGCAGGCCAAGGGCCGGGGCAAGGAGGAGGCCGGACGCCAGTCCGGTGACCCGTACCTGGAGGCCGAGGGCAAGAGCGACCGCGCGACCGGCGGCGCCAAGCAGGTCGGCGAGCAGGCCAAGGATGCCGCCAGGGAGGCGAAGCGGGCCGTGGAGTGAGTCCGCGGACCTTGACCTCTGACCGCGGAACCTGGTGAAGCGGGCCCCTCTGCGGAGGGGCCTCTTCCCCTTTCCCGACCGGGCTGCGACGGCCGGCCTTCGCGGGATGACCGGCGGAATGTCGCGAAGCGCCGTTAATCTTGACTGTTGTGGCATTCCTGCCCCCCTCCCAGCAGCCGCCCCCGCCGCGGTCCCCGCACCAGCCCGGCGCGCCCGGCGGCTTCCGCCCGCCCGGGCCGCCCGCGAACCCGCGCCCCGGGCCCGCGCGCCCGTTCGGCGCGCCGCCGCGACCGGCGGGCGCGGGCGGCGGCCCGCCGACGGTGCTGGGGCTGACCGGCCGCCAGTGGATGCTCGCGGCGCTCGTCGTGGGCTGCTGCTACCTCGTCGCCACGGGGATCTCGTTCGTCGGCACCTGGGCGACCCTCAGGCGCGAGCCCACCAACGCCGAGCTCCAGATCGCCGCCAACAGGGAGGTCGCGCGCCGATGGGAGGCGTGGCCCGCGCGGCGCGTCTTCCCCGACCGGCTCGGCTACCGGCCGACGGGCAACCACACCGAGTACGCGTCCCGGACCGGGATCGTCCCCGACGCCGGGTGCGTCCAGGGCGTGGACGAGGAGATCGCGACGACGATCGTCAGGCACGGCTGCCGGGCCGTGCTGCGCGCGACCTACGTCGACCAGTTGCAGGGCGTCGTCGTCACCGTCGGCGTGGTGGCGTTCCCCGACCCGTGGAAGGCCGACCGGGCCTACAAGGAGCTGCCCGGCTCGCAGGGCCCCGACGGGACGGGATCCGTCCGCCCCGCCCTGCGCGCCGCCGCGTTCCCGGGGACCGCGTCCGCCCGCTTCACCGACGAGGCCAGGCAGGACCGGACGATCGACCGCGGGGGCCCGTACGTCGTGCTGACCACCTCCGGCCAGGCCGACGGCCGCCCCGCCTCCGCGATCAAGAAGGCACGCCCGGGCGAGCCGTTCGCGGTGTCCCCGCAGATCGCCCACGCGATCGCGCGGGCCCTGTCGGCCAAGGCCCTGCCCGACTGCGACCAGCCCGAGTGGCAGTGCTGAGGGGGGCGCGGGTGAGGCGCCGCGGTCTGCCTGCGGCCGTCGCGGCGGCGGTGCTGGCCGGAAGCTGGCTGATGCCCGTCCACGCGCGCGCGGACGCGGTGCGGGACGGGCAGCGCCCCGTCCTCGCCCTGCTCGGCGCGGAGACCGCCTGGAAGGTGACCAAGGGCGCCGGAGTGACGGTCGGGGTCGTCGACACGGGCGTCGACCCCACCCAGCCGGACCTGCGCGGCAAGGTGACCGTCGGCCCCAACATGCTCGCCGAGATCGACGCCGGGACGACGCCCGCGCGGCTGCACGGCACCGGGATGTCGACGCTGATCGCCGGGCAGGGGCACGGCCCGGGCGGCGGCTCGGGCGTCATCGGCATGGCCCCGCAGGCGCGCATCCTCGCCGTCCGGGCGATCGGCGAGCCGGAGGACGCCAGCTACCGCCGCTTCCGGGCGTCGTCCAGGGCGGAGGGCTCGGTGGCGCGCGGCATCCGCTACGCCGCCGACCACGGCGCCGACGTCATCAACCTCTCGCTCGGCAGCCCGGATGAGAACCCCGCCGAGCGCGCGGCCATCGGCTACGCCATCGGCAAGGGCGTCGTGGTGGTCTCGGCCGTCGGCAACGACGGCGACGAGGAGCGGCTGCTGGACGGCGACGGATTCGCCCCCTACTTCTACCCGGCGTCCTACCCCGGCGTGATCGCCGTCGCGGCGACCGAGCCCGGCCACACCCGCGCGCCGTTCTCCAACCGCAACTACTCGGTGCTGGTGTCGGCGCCGGGAGCGAACCTGCCCGTCGGGGCCCCGGGCGGCCGGTACTTCGCGAGCAACGGCACCAGTGACGCCAGCGCGATCGTCGCCGGGATCGCGGCGCTGATCCGCGCGAAGCATCCCCGGATGGCGCCCGCGCTGGTCGCTCAGGCGCTGATCCAGAGCACCCGGCACGGCCCGTCCGGCGGCTACGACCCGGAGATCGGGTTCGGGGAGGTGCACGCGGCCCGCGCCCTGTCGGCGGCGGACTCGCTGGCCTCGGCGCCGCCCGGCCCGGCGCGGGCCAAGCCCGCCGGGCAGCGGTTCGGGAAGCAGGACCCCGGCCCGGTCGAGGTCATCGAGCGGCCCTTCTGGGTCCGCCCGCTGATCATCGTGATCGTGCTGCTCGGGCTCGGCGGGACGGCCGGGGGGTTCGCGCTCGCGGTCGCGTTCCGGCGGCGCCACCCCGGGCGGCCTCCCTCCGCCCCGTCCTGAGCCGCCTTGGGCTACGCTCCGCTGGTGTCGCGCGCCGAGATCTCCGCCCCGGACGGCGAGCCGGAACCGGGCGCCGGACGGCGGGTGTCCCGCAGGACGGCCGCGCTGGTGGCCGCGGCGGCGTGCGCGATCGTCATCCTCGTCGCCGGGGTGCGGCTGACCGCCGAGCTGACCCGCGCCCCCACCCCCGCCGAGCGCGCGGAGGCCGCCGCGGCGGAGCGGTCCGGCCGCTACCGGACCTGGACCGCCGGGCGGATCTTCCCCGCGGCCCTGCCCTACCGGCTCGGCCAGGCGTCCGCCGAGACGGCCCGCCGGGTGGGGATCGGCCCCGACACCCGCTGCGAGACGGCCGTGGACGACGCGTTCGCCAGCACCCTGACGGTCCGCGGCTGCCGCGCCGTGTTGCGCGCCACCTACCTGGACCAGGCGCAGGGGCTCGCGGTCACGGTCGGCGTGGTCGTGTTCCCGGACGAGCGGGCCGCGCGCGAGGTCGTCGCCTTCCTCCCGTCCCGCGAGCCGGGCCCGGGGCTGCGCGCGCTGCCGCTCGCGGGCTCGGTGGCCGCCCGGTTCGGCGACGCCGCCCGGCAGGCGTCCAGCGCCGCGCAGCGCGGACGCCGTGGTTCATCCAGTGGTGGAGGAGGTCT
>NZ_JBFARL010000154.1:0-19372 GCF_040674655.1 Actinomadura sp. NPDC049753
GCCGGACCGGCTCCGCCGCGCCGTCGCGCTGGCCGCCTGCGCGGTCCGCTCCCCCGTCGCGGGCGAGGTCGACCCCGCCGGGCTTCCCGCGCTGCTGCCCCGTGTCACCCTCCGGACCGAGGAGAACCATGCCGCTCGCCCCCATGAGTGACGTCATCGCCGGACCGGCCGCGCGGGGCCGCGGGCTGGGGGCCTTCAACGTGATCCAGCTGGAGCACGCCGAGGCGATCGTCGCCGGCGCGGAGCGGGCGGGCGCGCCCGTGGTCCTGCAGATCAGCGAGAACTGCGTCGCCTACCACGGCGCGCTCGGCCCGATCGGCCGGGCGGTGCTGGCGCTCGGCCGCGCCGCGTCCGTCCCGGTCGTCGTCCACCTGGACCACGCCACCTCGGCGGACCTCGTCCGCGAGGCGGTCGCCCTCGGGTTCGGGTCGGTGATGTTCGACGCGTCCGGCCTCCCGCACGAGGCGAACGTGGCGGGCACCGCCGAAGTCGCCGCCCGCTGCCGGGCCGAGGGGGTGTGGGTCGAGGCGGAGCTCGGCGAGATCGGCGGGAAGGACGGCGTGCACGCCCCGCACGCCCGCACCGACCCGGAGGAGGCCGCCGGGTACGTGGCCGCCACGGGCGTGGACGCCCTGGCGGTCGCGGTCGGCACGTCCCACGCGATGCTGACCCGCGACACCGTCCTCGATCTCGCGCTCATCGCCCGGCTGCGCGCGGCGGTGCCCGTCCCGCTGGTCCTGCACGGGTCCTCCGGGGTGCCCGACGACGGGCTCGCCGCCGCCGTCGAGCACGGCATGACCAAGATCAACATCGCGACGCAGCTGAACAAGGTGTTCACCGCCGCCGTCCGGGACCGGCTGGCCGCCGATCCCGGCCTGGTCGACCCGCGCCGCTACGTCTCCGCCGGCCGCGACGCGGTCGCCGCCGAGGTCGCCCGCCTGCTGCACGTCATCCGCGCGGGCCGCCGACACGGTAGGTGACGTGGGTGACCAGGGGCGTCCGGGTCACGTCGACCGGCTCCAGCGCCAGGTCGCCGACGCCCTCGAACAGGCGCTCGCCCTCCCCGAGGACGACGGGGGCGATGTGGAGGCGGAGTTCCTCGATCCGGCCCGCCGCAAGGTACTGGTTCACGGTGCTCGCCCCACCGGCGATCGAGACGTCCCTGTCCCCCGCGGCTTCCCGCGCCCGGGCCAGCGCCGACTCGATCCCGTCGGTGACGAAGTGGAACGTCGTGCCGCCCTTCATCACGACGCTCTCGCGCGGGTGGTGCGTCAGCACGAAGACCGGCGCGTGGTAGGGCGGCTCCTCGCCCCACCAGCCCGTCCAGTCCGGGTTCCACGCCGGGCCGCGGTCGGGGCCGAACATGTGGCGCCCCATGATGTAGGCCCCCGCCGAGGTGATCTTGGCGATCTCCTCGGCGTTGGCCTCCTGCTCCTCGAACATCCACCGGTGCAGCCGCTCGCCGCCGTCGCCGAGCGGCTCCTCCAGGCGCTGGTTCGGACCCGCGGCGAACCCGTCGACCGAGATCCCGATGTCACAGGTGACCTTGCTCATTGCGGTGCCTCCTTGGCGGCGCCCCTGCGGCGCCTTTCACCAGTGGATCGGACCCACTTCCGCGTTCTCGACATCCCGGACCCCCGAAGATGAGATTTTTTTGAACCCGCGGCCGTGGCGTGGACGTGCTGTGGGGTGTCGCATGCGCGGCGGGGGGCCCGAACCTGGGAGGACGACCTGACCACCGACAGCCGCTTGGAGCGGACCACAGACGACGACGTGCCCGCCGCAGCCCCGGAGGCCGGTGAGCGGCCGCGCCGGCGGCGCGTCGCGGCGCGGGCGGTGACCGGCGCGGCGTTCCTGCTCGTGCTGGTCGCGCTGGTCGCGCCGGCCGAGTTCGCCCTCCTGACCCCGGGGGCGTTCGTGCGCGTCCCGATCGAGGGCGTGGCCGGCGTCGCGCTGATCCTCGTGCTCCCGGCCGGGGCGAGGCGGTACGCGGCGGGCGCCGCGGGGGCGGTCCTCGGGCTGCTGCTCGTGCTGAAGGTGCTGGACATCGGGTTCGACGCGGTGCTCGTCCGGCCGTTCGACCTGGTGCTGGACTGGCCGCTGCTGGGGCCTGCCGTGGAGTTCGTCAAGGAGTCGTCCGGGCGGGCGGGGGCGATCGCGGCCGTCGGGCTGGCGGTGGCGCTGGCGGTCGGCGTGGTCGCTCTGACGACGCTGTCGACGCTGCGTCTGAGCGGCGTGGCGGTCCGGCACAGAAAGCCGGCGTCCTGGGCCGCCGGCGTGCTGGGGACGGTCTGGCTCGCCTGCGCCGTGCTCGGGGCGCAGTTCGTCCACGGCGTGCCGGTGGCGTCCAGGAGCGCGGCGGTCCTCGCCTACGACCACGCGCGGCAGGTCGGGACGAGCCTGAACGACCGCAAGGAGTTCGCCAGGGCCGCCGCCGTCGACAGGTTCCGCGACACGCCGCCCGGCAAGCTGCTGACCGGGCTGCGCGGCAAGGACGTCGTCCTGGCGTTCGTGGAGAGCTACGGGCGGTCGGCCGTGGAGAGCCCGCAGTACGCGCCGCAGGTCGGCGCCGTCCTCGACCAGGGGACGCAGCGGCTCCGCAAGGCGGGGTTCTCCGCGCGCAGCGGCTGGCTCACGTCCTCGACGGCGGGCGGCGGCAGCTGGCTGGCGCACGCCACGCTGCTGTCGGGCCTGTGGGTGAACAATCAGCAGCGGTACCGCGCCCTCGTGAACAGCGACCGGCTGACGCTGAACGGGGCGTTCCACCGCGCGGACTCCCGGACCGTCGCGCTCATGCCGGCGATCACGCGGGCCTGGCCGGAGGCGTCCTTCTACGGCTACGACAAGGTCTACGACGACCGGAACCTCGGCTACCGCGGCCCGCGCTTCAGCTTCGCCACAATGCCCGACCAGTACACCCTGTCGAGGCTCCAGCGCACCGAACTGGCGAAGGCCGACCGGGCGCCGGTGATGGCGGAGACGGCGCTGGTGTCCAGCCACGCCCCGTGGGCGTCCGTCCCGCGGCTCGTCCCGTGGGAGCGTGTCGGCGACGGCTCGGTCTTCAACGGGATGGGCAAGGGCTACGACGCGCCGTGGCCCGCGCCCGGCCGCATCCGCGCCGAGTACCGCTCGTCGATCGAGTACACGCTGAACACGCTCGTCTCGTTCCTGGAGACCTACGGCGGCAAGGACACCGTGCTGGTCTTCCTCGGCGACCACCAGCCCGCGCCGCTCATCACCGGGCCGGGCGCGAGCCGGGACGTCCCGATCACCATCGTGGCGAAGGACGGCGCCGTCCTGGACAGGATCTCCGGGTGGGGCTGGCAGGACGGCCTGCGTCCCGGCAGGAACACCCCGGTGTGGCCGATGAGCGCGTTCCGCGACCGATTCTTGACCGCGTTCGGGGGCTGAACGGAGATCAGGGGGACGCTCTCCGGGAAGGGGTGGCGGCGTGACCTCGCTGTCCGCGGAGCCCGGACGGCCCGCGGCGCCTTCGGCCGAGGCGGCGCCGGGCCGGTTCCGCGCACTGCGCCGGCGCTGGCTGCTCGCGGCCGTCGTCTCGGTGCTGCTGGCCCAGATGGGCGCCGCGATGGTGACCACGGCCGTGCAGCAGAGCCCGACCGTCGACGAGCCCGTCTACATCAGCACCGGCGTGGTCTACCTCCGCCAGCACGACCTGCGCCACAACGCCGAGCACCCGCCGCTCGGCAAGCTCGTCATCGGGGCGGGGGCGGTGCTCGCCGGGCCGCACCTGCGCGCCTCCTTCACCGGCAGCGACTACAGGCTCGGAAGGCAGTTCCTGTACCGGTGGGGCAACGACCCTCAGCGGGTGCTGCTCGCGGGGCGGCTGCCCGTCATCGCGCTGACCCTGCTGTTCGGGCTGGTCGTCTTCGCGTTCGCCCGCGACCTCGCCGGTCCGGCCGGCGGGCTCACGGCACTGACCCTCTACGCCTTCTCCCCCGACGTCATCGCGCACGGGTCGCTGGCCACGCTCGACGTCCCCGCGGTCGGCCTGCTGCTGACGTCGGTGTGGCTGCTCTGGCGCGCGAGGCGCAGGCCGCGGCTCTGCCTGCCGCTCGCCGGGGCGGCGCTCGGCGCGGCCGTGGCGACGAAGATGAGCGCGCTGCCCGCGCTGCCGGTGCTCCTCGTCCTGGCGGCGGTGTCGGTCCGGACGTCCCGCCCGCCGCGCCGTCCCGTGGCGACCGCCCTGCTGTCGGCGGCCGGCGTCGGCGTCCTGGCCGTCGCGGTGGTGTGGGCGAGCTACCTCGCCGTGGACCCGCGCCTGCGCTGGGCCGCGCCCGCCGGCCTGCCGTCCGCCGGCGGGCTGCGCGGGCTCGCCGCCGGCTGGCTGCCGTTCCCCCGGCCCTTCCAGGACGGGATGCGCGCGCAGTTCGGTTTCGAGGACATGCGATGGACCGGTTTCCTGTTCGGCGACGTCTACCGGGGCTCCCGCTGGTACTACCTGCCGGCCGCGCTGCTGGTGAAGACGCCGCTGGGGATGCTCGTCCTGTGGGCGGCGGGCGTCGCCGCGACGGCGGCGCTGCCCCGGCTGCGTCCGGCCGCGCCGTACCTTCTCGGGCCCACGGCCGTCCTGCTGGCGGTGGCGATGACCGGGTCCCGCGACCTCGGCGTCCGCTACGCCATCTTCGTCCCGATCTTCCTGGCGGTGGCGGCGGGCGGCGCGGTCCTCGTCCCGTGGCGCTGGGCCAGGGCCGCGACGGTCGCGCTGCTGATGCTCGTCGCGGTCAGCTCGCTGCGCGCCTTCCCCTACTACCTGCCGTACTCCAACGAGGCGTTCGGCGGCCCGTCCAAGACCCACCTGCGCCTGCACGACTCCAACGTCGACTGGGGCCAGGACCTCGGGCGGCTCGCCGACCGGCTCCGGGAGCGGTATCCGGGCGAGCCGGTCTGGCTGGTCTTCAAGGGCAGCGGCGTCCCGTCCGCCTACGGCATCCGCGCGCGCGACCCGCTCACCGCCCCGCCCGGCGAGGTGCGCGGGCTGCTGGTCGTCTCCGACAGCTGGCTCGTCAAGAACGACCCCCGGCTGACGCCGCTGATCCGCACCAGCGAGCCGATCGACGAGGTCGGGTACTCGGTCACCATCTTCCGCCGGCCCGCCCCGCGCCCGTAGCGCCTTCGGGGCTCCGAGGGGGCGCGCGTCAGCGGCGGCGGGTGTGGGCGCGGGACCAGAGCGCCGCCCAGCCGCCGTGCGCCAGCCAGGACGCCGGGACGCGGAGCCCGTGCTCGGCGATCTCGTCCCAGAACACGGCGGTGTCGGCGCCCAGCTCGCGGGCGGCGGGCAGGGCGCGCTGCCAGGGGCCTTCCTCGTCCTCCAGCGTCGTGGCGGGGTAGCCGGGGACGGTGGTGGTGCGCGGCGGCATCACGGGGACGAGGCCGGTGTCCGGCGCGGCGCAGGTGGCGGCGACCGCCAGCGCGCACAGCGGCCGCTCGGCCGTCGGCTTGGCGAAGGCGCGGGCGATGACCGGGTCGTCCTGGAGGGCGAGGGCCCCGATCGCACGGCGGACGCGGCGCGCCACCAGGTCGAGGGAGTAGGCGTCGGCGACGGCGGGAAGCTTGACGAGCCTGCGCAGCGTCTTCGGCAGCGGCGGCTCGCCGAGCAGCAGCGGGAGCTGGTCGTAGCGGCCGCGCAGCGCCGGGTCGAGGGCGTCGAGCGCGGAGCGCAGGGGGCGGTGGCCGGAGGCCGCCCAGAGCCGGACCAGATCGGTGGCGCCCTCGTCCAGGGCCCGGCCGACGGCCCCGGTGAGCTGCGGGCCGCCGAAGCGGCGCAGCCGGGCGAGCGCGGCGTCCGGCCCGGTCCCGGCCACGGCGGCGAGGACGTCGAGCGCCTCCGGGGCGGCCCGCGCCCACGACCGGAGCGCGAGCTCACCGAGGGCGGGCCCGGCCTCCTCGACGAGGCGGGGCGCGGCGCGCCGCCGAGCCGGACGCGCCGGCGGGAGCTCCTCCGGCGCCTGCGGGGCCTCGTCCTGGACGGCGCCCGGGATCGCGGCGACCCACGCGCGGAAGCGCTGTTCGAGGGTCTCGTCGGGCGCGTCGTTGAACCTCGCCGCGATCTCGCTGACGCGCCAGCCCCGGGACGCGGGCCGCAACGGCATCAGCTCCGCGTTCGCGACCAGCAGGCCGTCGGCGTCGTAGAGGCCCGCGAGCCCGCTGCGGCCCTCCCTGGCGTCCTCGACGTAGGCCGGTCCCGCGATGCAGTTGCCCATGTAGTCCGCCCATTCGGCGGCGTCCCGGGCACTGCGGGCGATCTTGAGCCGGAGGCGCGTCCCGGTGACGGCCGCGTCGTCCAGGGCGGCGAGCGGCGCGGGGACGTCGAAGTCGCCGGTGAGGGCCTCGGCGATCGCGGTCGCCGACATGAGGCCCGCGGTGAGGGCCGCCCACGTGCGGGGCGCCCGGGGCGGGACGCCGCCGAGCGCGACCAGCTGCGCCGCGCCGGAGACGGCGACCATGAGCGAGTCGAGGCGCGGGGTCAGCGGCTCGACCACCGGCGGCGGATCGTGGAGGAACCAGGGATCGCCGGTGCCCTCGGTGGGCTGCGCCCGCTCGTGCCCGTGCAGCCGGGCGAGGGCGTCGATCAGGTCGACGTACCAGAGCAGGTCGGCGACGGTCTCCACGGTCGCCGGGTCCTGCCCGGGAGCGAGCCTGCGGCGCAGCGGCTCGGCGCCTCCCAGCATCGGCCCGGTCCACGGCGGGATGCCGTCCCACTCGGCGGGAGGCCGGTCGTACCCGGCCGCCTCCCGCCAGCTCTCCAGGCTGCGCGACCAGGCGCCCAGGACGTCGTCGTGCACGCCGACCATCGCCTCCATCAGCTTCCCGACGTCGTCGATGACGACGAGCGCGAAGTCGCGGGCGCAGGCCAGGCGCGGCCTGACGTAGCCGGCGAGCCTGGCGTCCGTCGGCCCGCCCGCGTCCAGCCTGCGCACGAGGTCGCGGACGTAGGCGGCGGGACGCACCGGGAGGCCGGTCAGCCCCGGAACGCGCCGCGCGGCGTCCACGGCGGCCTGGTCGGACGTCAGGGACGCGGCCGCGCGCAGGGTCGGCGCCGACCGCTCAAGGCCCTCCGCAAGCCCGTGGTCGGCGGTGGCCGCGGCGGTCCGGAGCAGCGCGGTCGCGCCGATCGCGTCCTCAAGGACGCGGTGGAGCCGGTCGTGCCAGTGCCACCGGGCGGGCGTCCAGCGCGCGGCGTCGGCGAGCGAGGGCTCCGCGACACCGAGATCCCTGCGCAACCGCGACACGATCCGCTCGTCCTCATCGTGGAGGCGGCGCTCGCAAAGGTCGGTGTACCGGCTGCGGCGGCTCTGCGTCGCCAGCCGCGCCTCCCGGCGGGCCGGCCCGGCCCGGTGCTCGGCGACCCGCTCCCACAGGTCCAGGACCAGCGCGAGCCTGCGGGGCGCGGGCACCGGTCCGAGCACCTGCCGCAGGTACCCCGCGAGCACGGACGGCGATCCGCCGGGGGTGAGGTCGACGCCTTCGGGCGCCTCCAGGGCGAGCACCTGTTCGAGCTGCTCGGGTCCGAGGACGTCGCTGGCCGCGGACGCCAGGTGCAGCGCCGCCCAGCGCCCCTCCTCGGCGGCCCGCCCGGCGGCCGCGCCGACCCGCTTGGTGACCGCGGGCCCGAAGAGCGCGACGAGCACCCCGGCCCGCTCGCCGAGACGGTGCGCGCCGTGGAGGCCGACCGCCCGCAGCGCGGACAGGACCGCGTCCCGCTGGTCCCCGCGCGCCCCCTCCAGCCGCGCGGAGCGGAACCCGGCGCCGAGATCGACGCCCGCTCCCGCCGCGACGGCGCCCCCGTCGGCGACGAGCAGCGACAGTTTCCGGACGGCGCTCGCCACGTCCTCCGCCGGAGCGCCCTCGGGGCCCAGAGCGACGGGCGTCCCCGGGTGCGCGTCCGCCCCGTCCAGCAGCCTCTGCGGTCCGGAGGGGCGGGCGATCCAGGCATGGCGCCCGGACGCCACCACACCCCCAGAAAGCCGGATCTTCATTCGCCCCATCATCCTCCCGGCGCCCGCACCGGCCAACGGATTTCCCCGCATCGGGCGGCCCGTGTGGTTCCCTGTGGTCATGTACGACGTGATCATCGCGGGCGGCGGGCACAACGGCCTGGTCGCGGCCGCCTACCTGGCGCGCGCCGGCAGGCGGGTGCTGGTGCTGGAACGGCTCGGGCACCTCGGCGGGCTGGCGGTCTCCGCGCGCGTCTTCCCGGGCGTGGACGCACGGCTCTCGCGGTACTCCTACCTGGTGAGCCTGCTGCCGTCGCGGATCGTCCGGGACCTCGGCCTGCGCATCGAGCTGCGCGGACGGCGGTTCGCCTCGTACACGCCGGTCGGCGACGGCGGCCTGCTGATCGACAACGGGGACCCCGCGCGGACGGCCGCCTCCCTCGGAAACGATGCCCACGCCTGGCGGAGGTTCTACGCGATGGCCGGGCATGTCGCCGAACGCGTCGCGCCGACCCTGCTGGAACCGCTGCGCGACCGCGCGGAGCTCCGGGACGCGGTGGACGACCGGGAGGCGTGGCGCGACCTGTTCGAGCGGCCCATCGGAGACGTCGTGGACGAGCGCTTCACCGACGACACCGTGCGCGGCGTCGTCCTCACCGACGCGCTGATCGGCACGTTCGCCGACACCTCCGATCCCTCCCTGCTGGCCAACCGGTGCTTCCTCTACCACGTCATCGGGAACGGGACCGGCGACTGGAACGTGCCCGTCGGCGGCATGGGCGCGGTGACCGGGGCCCTGGCCGACGCCGCCCGCGCGGCCGGGGCCGAACTGCGCTCCGGCATGGAGGTCCTGCACGTCGACCCGGCCGGGGAGGTGACCTTCCGGGACGCCGGCGGCGCCGAGCACGCCGTCTCGGCCAGATGGGTGCTGGTCAACATGCCGCGCGAGAGTTCGGCCGAGGGGTCGCAGCTGAAGGTGAACATGGTGCTCTCGCGGCTGCCGCGGCTGCGCGACCCCTCCGTCCGGCCGGAGGAGGCGTTCGCGGGCACCTTCCACATCAACGAGGGACGAAGGCAGATCGACAGGGCCTACCGCGAAGCCCGCGACGGCCGCGTCCCGTCCGTCCCGCCGGCCGAGGTGTACTGCCATTCGCTGACCGACCCGTCCATCCTCGGGCCGGAACTGCGGGCGGCCGGGGCGCACACCCTGACGCTGTTCGGCCTGCACATGCCGGCGCGGCTGTTCCGGGCGGACCCCGAAGGCTCGCGCGCGGCGGCGCTGCGCGCGACGCTGGCGTCCTTCGATACGGTGCTCGCCGAACCGATCGAGGACTGCCTCCTGCGCGCCCCGGACGGCACCCCGTGCCTGGAGGCCAAGACGCCCGTCGACCTGGAGAACGCGGTCGGCCTCCCGGGCGGCCACATCTTCCACCGCGACCTGTCATGGCCATTCGCGGAGGCGGACGGGGAACGCGGGCGCTGGGGCGTCGAGACCGAGCATCCGCGCGAGCTGGTCTGCGGAGCGGGTGCCAGACGGGGCGGAGGAGTCAGCGGGATCCCGGGCCACAACGCGGCCCGCGCCGTCCTGGACGCCGGCTAGGAGCGCCCGCAGGCCCGGTGAAGGGCCGCGACCGCCACGGCGGGGTCGTAGGCCGGCAGCACGGCGGCCAGGTGACCGTCCGGCCGGACGATGTGCACCGTGTCCGGGCCCGCCCGCAGGGCCGTCCGCAGCACCCCCTCGGTGTCGATGGATTCCAGGGCGTGGATCTCGTGGGGGACGTCGGTCGGCAGCCTCTCGGCGCGCCCGCCCTGGGTGAGGACCACGAACCGCGTGCCGAACAGGCGGCGCAGGCGGGTCGGTTTCCCGTCCACGACGCACGGACCGTCCGGGCAGAGGACGCCCGGCAGCGGCGGGCGGACGGCCCCGGGGCCGCGCGGGAAGTCCTCCACCGGCCCGGCCGGGGTCGTCAGCGGCGAGTCCAGGTACCAGAACGGTTCGGCGAGCCTGCCCGAGTCGATGATCGCGCGGGGGTCCGGGTGCGTCCGGGCGGCCTCCAGGGACTCCAGCCGCCGGGCTCTCTGCCGCGCGGTCTGCGGGACGAGGAACTCCATCGTGCGCGTGGTCACCCGCAGGTTCTCCCCGGCGGCGGCCCGGCGCTCGGCGTCGTAGCTGCGCAGCAGCGCGGGCGGCGCCCAGCCGTGCCGGACGTACGCGAGCTTCCAGGCGAGGTTCTCCGCGTCCTGCACGCCGGAGTTCAGGCCGCGGGCGCCGAACGGAGCGTAGACGTGGGCGGCGTCCCCGGCCAGGAACGCGCGGCCGGACGCGAACGCCGCCGCGACCCGCTCGTGGAACCGGTACACGGTGGCCCACACGATCTCGTACGGGACGTCCCCGGTGATCCGGCGGATGCGGGCGTCGAGCGCGCCCGACCTGCGCTCGGCGTCGAGGTCGTGGTCGGCGGGGACCTGCCAGTCGATGCGCCAGGTCCGGTCCGGGCACTGGTGGACGAGGACCTGGCGCCCGGGGTTCCACTCGGGGTCGAAGAAGAACCGCCGCTCGCTCGGGAACGGCAGGTCCGCCCGGATGTCGCAGATGAGGAAACGGTCGGTGAAGGTACGGCCGGGGAAGCCGATGCCGAGCAGGTCCCGGACGGCGCTGTGCCCGCCGTCCGCGCCGACCAGATGGGTGCCGCGCACCGTCCCGCCGGCGGTGCCCTCGGCGCGGGCCTCGACGCCGTCGCCGTCCTGGCTCACGCCGGTGACGCGATGCCCGTACCGGACCTCCACCAGCGGCTCGGCCGCGGCCAGTTCCCGCAGCCGCGCCTCGACCTCCGCCTGGGAGATGTTGATCCAGGGCGGCACGGCGCTGCGCCCCGCGTCGGGGAAGGTGACCGCGAACAACTCGTCCCCGCGGTGGTAGGTGCGGCCGGTCGTCCACGTCACGCCGCGGGCGATCATCGCTTCGGCGCACCCGACCCGGTCGAGCACGTCGAGGACGTCCCGCTGGAAGCAGATCGCCCGGGACCCGGACGGGTCGCGGCGGGCGGCGGCCTCCAGCACCACCGACGGCACACCGTGGCGCGCCAGCAGCAGCGCCGTGACCAGGCCGACGGGACCCGCGCCCACGACGACGACCGGTTCGCTGTCCCTCACGCGTCCACCCGATCACGTCGCGGCGTTCCCGGCCACCTCCCGCGCGCGCTCGGCGGCCCGCTCGATCGTCCGGTCGGCGACCCGCCGGTCCTGCCAGCCGCGCACGTCGGTGCCCTTGCCGGGCTCCAGGTTCTTGTAGATGTCGAAGAAGTGCGCGATCTCGTCGAGGGTGTGCTCGTGGACGTCCCGCAGATCGCGGATCCCGGCGTAGCGGACGTCCCCGGCCGCCACGGTGAGGATCTTGGCGTCGGGGACGCCCCCGTCGAGCATCCAGAACACCCCGATGCTGCGCACCCTGATCACGCACCCGGGGAAGGTCGGCTCCTCCAGCAGCACCATCGCGTCCAGCGGGTCGCCGTCCTCCGCGCACGTGTCCGGGATGTAACCGTAGTCCACCGGGTACTGCGTCGAGGTGAACAGCATCCGGTCGAGCCGGATGCGTCCGAGCCGGTGGTCCATCTCGTACTTGTTGCGCGATCCCCGGGGAATCTCGACAATCATGTCGATCTCCATGAATCCCTCCCCATGGGAGCACTACCCACGAGCCGCCCCGCCACCTCAGTGGGCGGCGGCGTTCCAGTCGGGGCCGGCGCCGATGGCGACCTCCAGGCCGACCGCGAGCGGGTAGGCCGTCGTCATCCCGGTGCGGACGATCTCCCGCACCGCGCCGGCCTCGCCGGGCGCCACCTCCAGGACGATCTCGTCGTGCACCTGGAGCAGCAGGCGGCTGGCCAGCCCCGCGTCGGTGAGCGCCTCGTCCACCCGCAGCATCGCGATCTTGACGATGTCCGCGGCGGAGCCCTGGACCGGGGCGTTGAGCGCCATCCGCTCGGCCGTCTCGCGGCGCCGCCGGTCGTCGCTGTTCAGATGGGGCAGGTAGCGGCGGCGGCCGAGGATCGTGCGGGTGTACCCGGTGGCCCGGGCCTCGGCGACGACGTGGTCGAGGTAGTCGCGGACGCCTCCGAGCCGCTCGAAGTAGGCGTCCATCAGCGGGCGCGCCTCGGCCACCGGGATGCCGAGCTGCCTGGCCAGGCCGAACGCCGACAGCCCGTAGGCCAGCCCGTACGACATCGCCTTGATCTTGCGGCGCATGTCCGGGGTGACGTCCTGCGGGCGGGCGCCGAAGACCCGCGCGGCCATCGTGGTGTGCAGGTCCTCGCCGGACTCGAACGCCGCCAGGAGCGTGGGGTCCTGCGAGAGGTGCGCCATGACGCGCAGTTCGAGCTGCCCGTAGTCGGCCGTCATCAGCGACTCGTAGCCCTCGCCGGGCGTGAACGCGCGGCGGATCCGCCGCCCCTCCTCCGTCCGGATGGGGATGACCTGCAGGTTCGGGTCGGCGGAGCTGAGCCGGCCGGTCGCGGCGGCGGTCTGCTGGAAGTCCGTGTGGACGCGGCCGTCGGCGCCGATCTCCCGGATGAGCCCGGTGACCGTGGAGCGCAGCCGCGCCTGGTCGCGGTGGCGCAGCAGGACCTGCGGCAGGCCGTTGTCGGTCCGGGTGGCGAGCCAGGTCAGCGCGTCCAGGTCGGTGGAGTACCCCGACTTGATCTTCTTGGTCCTGGGCAGGTCGAGCTCGCCGAACAGCACCTCCTGGAGCTGCTTGGTCGAGGCGGGGTTGAAGCGGCGCCCGGCGATCCGCGCGGCCTCGTCGGCGGCGCGCTCCATCCCCTCGGAGAAGTACCGCTCCAGCTCGTGCAGCAGCTCCGCGTCGACGTGCACGCCGGCGCGCTCGGCGCGGGCGAGCAGGCGCGAGAGCGGCAGCTCGACGTCCCGCAGGACCTCGTCCATGCCCGTGGACGCCAGGTCCGCGGCGAACACGCCCGCGAGGTCGAGGACGGCGCGGGCGCCCAGCATCAGCCCGGCCGCGCCCTCGGCGGACGGGCGGCGCCCGAGATGGCGGCCCGCGAGGTCGCCGATCCCGTAGGCGGCCAGGCCCGGCAGCAGGAGGTAGGCGGCCATCGCCGTGTCGGTGGCGACCCCTTCGAGCCGCCAGCCGCGCTCGCCGAACACGCGCAGCAGCGACTTCACGTCGTGCAGGGCCTTGGGCCGGCCGGGGTCGGCCAGCCAGGCGGCGAAGGCCCGTTCGTCCCCGGCGGTGAGGCCGGACGGCTCGAACGACGCCGCGTTCCCGTCGCCGGCGGCCAGCGCGATCCGCTCGACGTCTCCCGCGCCGCGCGTCCAGGTGTGGTCGGCGGCCAGCCCGGTCAGACCGGTCGCGTGCGACCCCAGCCAGCCGGCCAGCTCGTCGGGCCCGAGCTCCCGCCCCTGGACGGGCTCCGGCTCGGCGTCGGGAGGGGGCCGCCCGCCGCCCGGGTCGGCCGCGAACAGTCGCTGCCTGATGCTGGCGTTGCGGAACTCCAGCTCGTCCAGCAGGGAGGTGAAGGCCGCCAGGTCGTACGGGCGCCGCCGCAGGTCGGCGGGCCCCACCGGGAGGTCCAGGTCGCGGACGAGCTCGGTCAGCCGCCGGTTCAGCGCGACGGTCCCGGCGGCGGCGCGCAGCTTCTCCCCCGCCTTGCCCTTGACCTCGCCGGCGTGCTCCAGCAGGGCGTCCAGCGACCCGTAGTCGCGGACCCACTTGGCGGCGGTCTTCTCCCCGATGCCGGGGATGCTCGGCAGGTTGTCGGACGGGTCGCCGCGCAGCGCCGCGAAGTCGGGGTACTGCGCCGGGGTCAGCCCGTACCGCTCCCGCACCGCGCCGGGCGTGTACCGGATCATCTCCGACGCCGTCCGGTAGAAGTACAGGACGGTGACGTCGTCGCTGACGAGCTGGAGCACGTCCCGGTCGCCGGTGACGATCAGGACGTCCATGCCGTCCGCCTCCGCCGCCGTCGCCAGCGTCGCGATGACGTCGTCGGCCTCGTAGCCGGGCACCCGCAGCACCGGCACGCTCATCGCGGCGAGCAGCCGGTCCAGGACCGGAAGCTGGCTGCCGAACTCGCTCGGCGACCGCGACCGGGTGGCCTTGTACTCGGGGAACGCCTCGGTGCGGAACGTCTGCCGGGAGACGTCGAACGCGACGGCCGCGTGCGTGGGGCGCTCGTCCCGCAGCACGTTGGCGAGCATGTTCGCGAAGCCGTACACGACGTTGGTCGGCTGCCCGGAGGTGGTGGTGAAGTTCTCGACCGGCAGCGCGTAGAACGCCCGGTAGGCCAGCGAGTGGCCGTCCAGGAGCAGCAGGCGGGGCCGGTCCGTCATGTGTCACATCCTGGCACCCCGGGCATGGGCATGAAACCGGCGGCGGAGGTGTTGGAGACGGCATGACCAAGATCGAACTTGGACGGCTCGGGATCTGGCTCCCCTGGCCCCAGCTGAGCCCGGAACTGGCCCGGGACGTCGAGGAACTCGGCTACGGCACTGTCTGGATCGGGGGCTCGCCGGACGATCCGGACATCGCCGGGCGGCTCCTGGCCGCGACCGGCCGCATCGTGGTCGCCACCGGCATCGTGAACATGTGGAGCACGCCGGCCGAGGAGGCCGCCGCGGCCTACCACCGGCTGAACGACGCGCACGGCGGCCGGTTCCTGCTCGGCGCCGGCATCGGCCACCGGGAGCGGAACCAGGGGTACCGCAGCCCGTACGAGACGATCGTGGACTACCTCGACCGGCTGGACGCCGGGAACGTCCCCGTGGAAGGCCGGGTCCTCGCCGCGCTGGGCCCGAAGGTGCTGCGGCTGGCGGCCGAGCGCGCCGCGGGCGCCCACCCGTACCTGACCACGCCCGAGCACACCCGGTCGGCGCGGGAGATCCTGGGTGCGGGCCCGCTGCTGGCACCGGAGCAGAAGGTCGTGCTCGAACCCGATCCGGTGCGCGCCCGCGCGATCGCCAGGGAGACCCTGGGCCGCTACCTCACCCTGCGCAACTACGTCGCGAGTTTCGAGCGGCTGGGGTTCACCGCCGACGACTTCGCCGGCGGCGGCAGCGACGCGCTCGTGGACGCGCTGGTCGCGCACGGCGATGCGGCGGCGGTCGCCGCGCGGCTGGAGGCCCATCTGGAGGCCGGCGCCGACAACGTCGCCGTCCAGGTGCTGACCGAGCCCGGCGGCGATCCCCGTCCCGCCCTGCGGTCGATCGCCGAGGCGCTGCTCTGACCGAGACGCCGCTCTGAGCGGACGCCGTTTCGAGCAGCCCCCCGCACACGCGGGGCGGACATGGCGAGGGACGCGCCCGGGGCCGGGCGCGTCCCTCGGTGTGACGGGTCCTACCGGGTCGCGTGGTTGCCGACGACGTCCGGCGTCACGCGCTTCCTGGGCTGCGCCTGCCTGCGGGCGAGCTCGTTCCCGTTGACCGTCAGGGTGCTGTGCGCGAACAGCTCGGTGACCGCGGCGGTGCCGTCGATCATCTGGTCGAAGCCCTTCAGGCTCACGTTGTCGTACCGGTCGCAGGCCTGGTGGTAGCACGGGTCGTAGGCGAGGCCCGCGGTGCCGCCGTACCGCTTCGCCTGCTCGGGGGTCTTGATGCCCTCGGCGCCGGTGAACAGGCCGCCGGCGGGGATGCCGACGCTGATGAACGCGTCGTAGTCCGAGCGTCCGTTGAACGGCGTCGGGTCGGTGGGCAGCTTCCGCTTGCCGAAGTAGTCGACGAACGCCTTCTCGATCGCGCCGGACCCGGCGGGGGCCTCGACGTTGTTCTCGCCCGCGCTGTTGTCGCCGTCGTAGACGAAGTTCACGTAGTTGGGCGAGGCGAGCATGTCGAAGTCGAGCATCAGCGCGACCTTGTCGCGCTCGGCCTGCGGGAGGTTGTCGACGTAGTACTGCGAGCCGAGCAGGCCCTCCTCCTCGGCGCCCCAGAAGGCAAAGCGCACCTTGTTGCGGACCTTGGAGCCGAGCTTGTCGATCTGCTTGGCCATCTCCAGCAGCGTCGCGGTGCCCGAGCCGTCGTCGTTGATGCCGGGCCCGGCGGTGACGCTGTCGTTGTGCGCGCCCACGACCACGACGTTGTCGGCCCTGCCGCGCCTGGTGTCGGCGATGACGTTCGCGGCCTGGCGCTTCTCGTTCAGGGTGTCGGTCTTGACCCGGAGCGTGACGCCGCCGTTCTGCGCCTGCTGGACGAGGGCCTTGCCGACCGCGTTCGTCGGGCCGACCACCGGGAGGTCGTAGGGCGTGGTCAGCGTCCCCCCGACCGGGCCCGGCTGGTCGGGCAGCTGGTAGATGACGACGGCGGCCGCGCCGGCGGCGATCGCGTTGTCGGTCTTCAGCGAGAAGAAGCAGCCGCCGCGCTGGATCAGCGCGATGTGGCCCTTCGGGAACCCGGCGAAGTCGCCCGCCTCGCATCCGCTGCCGTCACCGGTCGCCGCCGGGTCGACGGGCGTGGCGGGGGCGGTGACGTCGCCCGACCCGGAGTACTGGAGCGTCTCGAAGTCGCCGTGCGGCGTGAACGTCTTCGGATCGGGCGCGGTCTCGGCGAGGACCGGCTCCGACAGCTCCTGCCAGAAGTCAAACTCGAAGTTCTGGACCACCGGCGCGTATCCGGCCCGCTTGAGCTGGTCCGCGATGTACTTGATGGTGATCTTGTTGCCGGGCAGTCCCGCGGCCCGGTTGCCGCCGTTGGCGTCCGAGATCTTCTGCAGGTTCAGCTGGTGGTGCCGCACGTCTTTCAGCTTGACGAGCGCGGCCAGCTTGGACTGGGCCGGACCCGCGGCTTGGGCGGGCGCCGCGGCCACGGTGGTGGCGGCGAGCGACAGCCCGGCGAGGACGGCTAGCACGGCTCTGCGCATGCTCGGTCTCCGTTGATGGGGGGACAAAGTAAAGCGAAGCCTGACACCTGTCATTTCTCGCAACAAGACACGACTCAGCATCAAAACGGCCAATATTGGCCTCGTTCTTCACCGGGTTAACACGGTTGACACGCCACCGCCGATTACCCCTCGGCGACCTTCCCCGCGCTCCGCCGACGCGTTCGACAAGGCCCCGAATGCCATTCCATTTCAAGATCAAATATCGACCGCCAGCCCCTGACCTGGAATGACGTGCGAGAAAGGCGGGCCTGGCGCGGCCGGACGCGCCGCGCCGGCGCGGTGTCCGGAGACCGCCGCGCACCCGCCCGGGAGGCGAGAGTTCACGCGGCGCACGCGAGAGGTCACAAGTCGCCGCAGGTGAGACCTCTGGTCCCCGGCAAATCGAACTAAGTATGCTCCGGTCCCGCCAGGTCGGTCGGGGACGGCCGGTTCGAAGACGATCAGGAGTGTGGGCCGGTGACGAAGCCCGAGCAGCTTCATGGCTCCCATGAGCGGCCGCGCACGCGGCCGGTCGGCCGGCGGATCGCGATGCTCCTCGCCATCCCGCTCACCGCTCTCGTCTCGCTGTGGGTGTTCTCGGCGGGGACGACGCTCTCCGCCGCGCTGCAGCGGTCGGAGTTCACGCGGATGTACAAGGACGTCGGGCTCCCGGCCGGCACCGTCATCGGGGCGCTCCAGCGCGAGCGCGCCGCCGCCGTGGCCGTCCTGACGGCGCGGACAGCCTCCGACAGGCGGGCCTACGAGGACCTCGCGACCAAGACCGACGCCGCCGTGGCGGCCTTCCGCTCGGCGGCCTTCAAGCCCCGCCTCAAGGACGCGATGGGCCCGGAGCTCTGGGAGCGCATGGAGGCGCTGGACGACAGCCTCGACCAGCTCGAACCGCTGCGGACCCAGATCACCCAGCACGCGGCCAGCACCGTGCAGGCCATCGACGCCTACAGCGGCTTCTCCGACTCGACGTTCCGGCTGCTGACGACCTTCATCAGCGTCAACGACACGGGGGTGTACCGGCAGAGCGCCGGGATCACCCACTTCTCGTGGGCGAGCGACTTCATGCTGCGCGAGGACGCCCTGATGTCCGCGGCCGGCTCGCGCCGGCTGACCGCGGCCGAGCGCATGGCCTTCTCGGGCTGGGCCGGCAACCGCGAGCAGTTCTTCTCGCTCGCCCGAGTGGAGGTGACCGGCGCTCTGTCCCGGGTCGTGGAGCAGCTCGCCACGTCGCCCGCCTACGGCACCTTCACCCTGATCGAGACCCAGATCCGCTGGCAGGGCCTCAATCCCGGCGTCCGGCAGTGGCGGACGGCCACGCAGGAGCTGACCCCGCTGTGGTTCACCTCCTCCTCCCGCCTCGGCGACGTCCTGAACGACGACGTCGTCGAGCCGGCCGGACACCGGATCATGCTGCGCTTCTACCTGGCCTGCGTCGTGGGCCTGCTGATCGTGGCCGCCTCGGTGACGCTCTCGGTGCTGTTCGCCCGGCGCCTCGCGCAGGAGCTGCGGGACCTGCAGGCGTTCGCGCAGCGGCTCGCGCACGAGCGGCTGCCCGCGGTCGTGGCCCGGCTGCGGCGCGGCGAGAAGGTCGACGTCGACGCCGAGGCGCCGCGGCCGGAACGGGGGCGGACGAGGGAGATCGCCCGGGTGGCCGACGCGTTCGACGCCGTCCAGCGCACGGCCGTCGGCACCGCGGTCGGCGAGGCCGAGCTGCGCGCCAGCATCAACCGCGTCTTCATCAACCTGTCGTGGCGCAGCCAGTCGCTCCTGCACCGGCAGCTGCGGCTGCTGGACCAGATGGAGCGGCGCGCCTCCAGCCCCGAGGAGCTCGACGACCTGTTCCGCCTCGACCACCTGACCACCCGCATGCGGCGGCACGCCGAGGGCCTGGTCATCCTGTCGGGGTCGCCGACCGTCCGCGCCTGGGACCACCCGGTCGCCGCCGAGGACGTGGTGCGCGCCGCGATCGCCGAGGTGGAGGACTACACGCGGGTGGAGGTGACCGGCGCGTCCTCGGCCGCGGTCGGCGGCGACGTCGTCGCCGACGTCATCCACCTGCTGGCGGAGCTGATCGAGAACGCGGCGTCGTTCTCCCCGCCGACCACGGAGGTCACCGTCAAGGTCGAGACCGTCGCCAACGGGCTGGCCGTCGAGGTCGTCGACCGGGGCGTCGGCCTGGCGCCCGACGAGCTGGAGGACCTGAACCGGCGGCTCGCCAGCGCCGTCGAGTTCGACCTGGTCGACACCGAGAGGCTCGGCCTGTTCGTCGTCGCGCGGCTCGCCGCCCGGCACGGCATCCAGGTCTCGCTCCTGCCGTCCCCGTACGGGGGCACGACCGCGATCGTCCTCGTCCCGCACGCGCTGGTCGTCCTCGACGACGACTGGCACATGACGCGCGGCCACGCGACCGGGACGCCGCAGCCGGTCGGGTCGGCCGCGCACGCGGGCGGGGGCCAGGCACCCGCGTCCTGGCCGCCCGTCGTACCAGCGGTCGCCCTCCTCCTCGGTGGTGGCGTACTGGTTCTTGAAGACCTCGGGG